>DRLM01000152.1 GCA_011375345.1 Gammaproteobacteria bacterium | reverse complement strand
GGACCCCGGGCTTCACCCAGGCGGGCAACTTCCAGCCCATCATCAGCGTCACCGACAGTGGCGTGCCCATGGCCAGCGACAGCGAGCAGGTCACCCTCACGGTGGGCGACGTCAACCGGCCGCCGGTGCTGGCGCCCATCGGCGCACGCACGGTGAACGAGGGCGAGACCCTGAGCTTCCCGGTTGCGGCCACCGATCCGGACGGCGATGCCTTGAGCTTTGCCCTGGCCAACGCGCCCACCGGCGCCACCCTGGTGGACAACGGTGACGGCACCGCGCTGTTCAGCTGGACCCCGGGCTTCACCCAGGCGGGCAACTTCCAGCCCATCATCAGCGTCACCGACAACGGCGAGCCCATGGCCAGCGACAGCGAGCAATTCACCGTTACCGTGGGTAACGTCAACCGGCCGCCGGTGCTGGAGGCGGTTGGTGACCGGACGGTGGAGGAGGGGGCATTGCTGAGCATTCGCCTCATGGCCAGTGACCCTGACGGTGATGGTCTCAGCTTCGATGTTTCCGGTTTGCCGCCGGGGGCGGATTTCGTGGACAAGGGTGACGGTACGGCGCTCTTCAGCTGGATACCGGATTACAGCCAGGCGGGCAACTTCCCGCTCGTGTTCACCGTCAGCGACAACGGTCAGCCGGTGGCCACTGACGAGGAATCCATCACCGTGACCGTGGGTGATGTCAACCGCCCGCCGGTGCTGGCACCCCTGGGCGACCAAACCCTGGCACCGGGCGAGAACCTGGTCCTTCCCCTCAGCGCCAGTGATGCCGATGGCGATGCCCTGGTCTTTGCTGCCAGTGGTCTGCCCGCCGGCGCCAGCCTGACAGACCACGGCGACGGCACCGCCACCTTTAGCTGGACGCCGGCTGCGGCCGCTGTGGTGTCGGTAAGGTTCCAAGTCTCTGACGATGGCGAGCCCATGGCCAGTGACAGCGCGGAGGTCACTTTCACCGTGGCGGCAACAGCGGGCGTGTGTGGCGGCGGGGTGGCCGGTGATCTGGACGGGGACTGCGATGTGGACAGCGACGACTTCGCGCTGTTTCAGGCCACTTTCGGCCAGTGTGCCGGGGCTGCGGCCTATAACGGTGATGCGGACTATGACGGTGACGGCTGCATTACCCTTGTCGACTACCAGACCTGGTACGGCTATTTTCTGAACGCACAAGGCGGATAAGGAGAAAAACAATGACGAAGACCATGAAAGCAATCTTGTTGGGCCTGACAGCGTACCTGCCCTTGCCAGCCGGCGCTGTGGTGGTTTCGCTGACGCCTTCCACCACAGACATCACCGTTGGGGACTTGCTCACGGTGGATATCGTTGCCGACATTCCCCTTACGGAACCCGTGCTGGGTTGGGGCCTGGATCTGGACAACGCCTCCGGCCTGTTGACTGCCACAGGCAGTCCCCTCATTGGCAGTGCGTGGATTCCCGCCTTCGGTTTTGACGGCGACGGCCTTGCCGGCCTTGCTTTTCCCTTGCCGGTGGTGGGTGACGATACCCTGCTTGCCACCTTGACTTTTGAAGCGGTGGGTGCGGGCACGGCGCTGTTGATGCCCGGCTACACCGCAACCGACCTTACTGAAGGTTTCGCCCTCAGTCCTTTCGATTTTGCAAGTACCAGTTTCACGGGGCTGAGCCTTACCATCAAAGAGGCCTCCTTCACCGTTCCGGAACCTCCCACGGCCCTGCTGCTGGCGCTTTGCGGTGCGGGTTTTGGGATGAAGCACTATCGGCGCAGAAAGCGGCGGCAGTGAACAAGGGCAGGCTGGCCTGACTCCAGGGGGCGGCCGCAGTGCGCCGGTGGCCGGCGCCTTGGAACGCAAGCCGGAAGGCGCGGACTCAGCAGCCACCGGAGCCGGCGCTGGTGGTCTTGCAAGTGTTGCCGGCCTCGTTGCGGGTCTGGGTGCCGCCGCTGGTGTAGCTCAGGGGGTTTTGGGCATCGTCGCGGAAGCTGCTCCACTGTGCCGTGCTGGTATCGAAGCCGCCGTTGTCCCAATAACTGTAGCTGCCGGGGGTGAAGCCGCTGCTGTCCCACTGTCCCGGCCCGGTGTAGGTGTAGCGGCCGCCGGTGATCTGGATGCCGGAGGAAGGGATGGTGGCAGCGTCGAAACCGCCGGGGATGGCGGGGTCGGTGAAGGTGAGGGTGTTGGTCATGGTGCCGGGGGTGCTGAGATCGCTGTAGCCGCTGTTGCTCATGTCCAGGGTGAATGAGGTGCTGAGGTCACTGGACACCACGCTCTGGGTGATTTTCGGTTTTGCGGTGAAGGACGATTTGATGAATTCCTGGGTCAGGCCCATGGCCGAGTCGACGATCACCTGGCGGGTGATGACTTTGGTGGGGTCGGCCGTGCCGTTGCCGGTGAGGGTGAGATCGGCGCTCAGGGGCGCATCGCCGCTGCCGCTGAAGGCGTTGTAGCTGCCGCCCGCGTAGGGGCAATAAGTGTTGCCGCAGGCGGTGGTGCCGTCTTGCACCTGAATGAAAGTCTCGTGGGCAAAGCCGTCTTCGCCCGGTCCCGGCGGCAGGCCTACGATCACGTGAAAATAGCGCTTGCCGTCCACGTCGGTGACGACCTCCTGGAGAAAGGGCGTTTTGTCCGGGTCCACGGTGCCGTTGGTGGCGCCGCCGTCGTGACTGGTGCAATTGACCCCGGCTCCGGAGTCGGGCCGGTTGCAGTTGAAATAGGATGTGCCACCGCCGTCGGACGGGCCGCTGGTCAGGGGTGTCCAGTTGAGAGTGAACTCCGCCAGTGCGCTGGCGGGAAGCGTCAGCAGACACAGCGCTACAGCCTGTGAACGGACAGAGTGGGAAGCAGGTGCGGGCATGAGCAATAAAATCCAATCGGACGCTGACAAAATCGGTTATCGGTACGGCAGCTCGCGGCTTGAGAGGGGCGCTGTCGCCGGCGGGCTGGCGGTGCCTGGAGGCATTGCTTTGATGCCTTGAGTGGCGGCGCTCTTTCGGGGAAGCCCGGTGTGGCTGGGTATGATCACGCATAAGGGGCACCGGCAGCCCTGGTTTGGGGCACTATACTGTTTAGCCGGCAGTCTTGAATTGCCGGTTGACAAAACAAGCCGAACAGTTGCGTAGTGAACGAGATTGTCAAAACATTGTTCCTTGCCGCATTGGCGCTTTTTTTGTGTGAGGGTGTTATGGCGAGTAATTTGAAACCCTGCCCCGATTCCCCCAATTGTGTCTCTTCGCTGGCCGCATCGGAGGAACACGCTGTAGCGCCTTTGCATTATGAGGGCGACAGGGCGCAGGCCCGGTCCCGTCTGCTTCAGGCTGTGCAGGCCCTGCCGCGCGTTAAGATTGTGGAAGCGCGCGGGGACTACATCCATGTCACGGCGACGTCTTTGATGTTCCGTTTCGTGGACGATGTGGAGTTTGAGTTCGACGACGAGAACAAGTTAATCCACGTACGCTCCGCGTCGCGTACGGGTTATTCCGATTTTGGTGTGAACCGAAAGCGGGTGGAAGCAATACGGCAGCGTTTCGAGGCTTTGAAGTAGCTGTGGCATCCAGGCAGTTCTGACGGCTGTGTTCAAAGGGCGTGCCCGTTGCGCCCAGCCGCTTCCGCTGCATCTGCATCCGCCTCCGGCGGGCACGGCGCAAGTCGGCCTCAGGACGGCCTTCCCTTATGTTTGTCGTTGCAAGAGGCAGGCGCACCGGCGGCGCATTTTCTGTGGTTTTGAAAAGCGGGGGGCGAGCTGGTGACAGATGAGCGCATCCAACTCATTCGGGGTGACATCACCACCTTGCCGGTGGAGGCCATTGTCAACGCCGCCAACGAGTCCCTGCTGGGCGGTGGTGGTGTGGACGGTGCCATTCACCGCGCCGCCGGTCCCGCGCTGCTGGCGGAATGCCGCACTCTGGGCGGCTGCCAGACCGGCCGGGCCAAAATCACCCGCGGCTATCGGCTGCCGGCGGCCTATGTGATTCACACCGTCGGGCCGGTGTGGCGGGGCGGCAGCCACGGGGAGGCCGAATTACTGGCGTCTTGCTATCGTGAGTGCCTGGCCCTGGCGGCGGAGCGGGGCATCAAGACCCTTGCTTTCCCGGCCATCAGTTGTGGCGTTTACGGCTACCCTCCCGAACAGGCGGCCGCCATTGCCGTGGCGGCGGTGCGGGCGGGTATGGCGCGCAACCGCCGTTTGCAGAAGGTGTACTTCGTGTGTTTCGGTGAGACGGTGTGTGAGGCCTATCGCCGCGCAATGGCCGCGGACGGCATCGCTCAGCCCTGAGTGGCATGCAGCAATTTGCGCAATTGTTTGACGTACTGCTTTTCGTTGAAGGGGCGGCCGCTGCGCTGTCCGGCCCAGATCATCTCCGCCAGGCATTCGGCGATCAGGTGCTCCGCTTCGTGGGTATCGCCCAGCTGCGCGGCCAGCTGGTGATGAATCTGCCGCAATGCCTTGGGGCGGTTGGTGGACAGTTGTTCCTGGATGGCGACGTGCAGGCTCATGTGTAAAAAGGGATTGCTCTCACCCATTTCCGGCAGATAGTCTTTGTCCAGGTGGGTTTCCCCCGCTTCCAGGATGCCGTGATATTCGGGGTGTTGGGCGATGATGTCGGTGATGAGTTCTTCCATGGGTTCCAAGGGCGCCCGGCTCAGGCGCTTCTTCCAGGCCTCGGCATAAAACTCACGGATTTTGCGGCGGTCTCGGGTGAATAGCATGTTGTGCTCGCTGGTGAAAATCATCGGCCTGCGGCTTGAGCGGCCGGTGGCGTTTTGTCACGAAATTCGCAAAGATCCCGGATTATACATGCCCCGCAGCGGGGCCGGCGGGCGGTGCACACGTAGCGGCCGTGCAGAATCAGCCAGTGATGGGCGTTGCGTCTGAATTCCTCCGGCACTCCCCCCAGCAGTTTTTGCTCCACTGCCAGTGGGGTTTTGCCCTGGGCCAGCCGGGTGCGGTTGGCGAGGCGGAAAATGTGGGTGTCCACCGCGATGGTAGGCTGGCCAAAGGCTGTGTTCAAAATCACATTGGCGGTTTTTCGCCCCACGCCCGGCAGCGCTTCCAGGGCGGCGCGTTGGTCGGGCACCCGGCTGCCGTGCTGTTCCACCAGGATTTTGCAGGTTTTCATGATGTTGGCGGCCTTGCTGTTGAAAAGGCCTATGGTTTTGATGTGGGCTTTCAGGCCCGCCTCACCCAGCCCCAGGATTTTCTCTGGCGTGGCCGCCACCTGGAACAGGGTTTTCGTGGCCTTGTTGACGCCTTTGTCCGTCGCCTGGGCGGAAAGCATTACCGCGATCAGCAATTCAAATGGCGTGCGGTAATGCAGCTCGGTGGTGGGATGGGGGTTGGCGGCCCGGAGGCGTTCGAATATCTGGCGGCGTTTGGCGGCGTTCATGGGGCGGGATTCATCGTTGCGCATGAACGGCCGAGCGTAAGCGAGGTCCGGCGCCCTGAAAGGGCGCGAATTCGGTGCGTTTGTTATGTGTTACGCCCATTTAATCTTCAAGTCACGTGCACGTTCTGCACAATCTCGCAGATATAAATTGATGAGACTTTGATACGGAATACCCTTTTGCTCAGCCAAGGTTTTGAAATATGAAATTGTATCTTCGTCAAGCCTGATAGTGATCTGCTTCTTCAGCTTCTTTGCATAGGGGGTCTTTTTCGATTTTGAAAAATCGTAATGATCACGCATTTCTGAAGCCCTCATACTCACGTCGCTCGGAGCGGTCTGCTTTACGGGCTGAAATCATACGAATGGTTTCCGGTTCCTCTCGGTAGCAATGACAGACAACCAGTAGGTAACCGAGAACTCAGACCCTAGGAGAACGAAACGGTCCTCTTCATCTGAGTGGTCCGGGTCGGCTATAAAACGGGCATTTTTATCAAAAAATGCCGTCCTTGCTTCGTCGAAAGAAACGCCATGCTTCTTCCGGTTTGCCGCATCCTTTCGGCTATCCCATTCGAAATTGAGCCCATCCATGGCCATATATTATAATTATGTTGTAGTTACAAGCAAGGGGCCGGCAACTCTCTATTTTTCTGACACATAACCCCTGTTGGATTCATTGTGGCCGGGCAGCCGGAGCGGGTGAAAGCTGGCGTTCGCGACAGCGCCGCCCCGGTGTGACAGGGCGGTTATGATACCCGGCGGGTCCTGGAAGCGTTTTCCCTTTAGCAGTGCTGTTGCCAAACATTCCCCGTTGAAGTTAGAATTGGCCGCTTTTATTCTCCTTGCTTCACCGCTTTTGCGCGGGAGGCTGCCAATCCGTAGGGAGTTTCGACACTATGCGACATTATGAGATCGTTTTTCTGGTCCACCCTGACCAGAGCGAGCAGGTTCCGGCGATGATCGAACGCTACACAGCCGCCATCACCGGCAGCGGTGGCACTATTCACCGCCTGGAGGACTGGGGTCGGCGCCAGCTGGCCTATCCCATCAACAAGGTGCACAAAGCACACTATGTGTTGATGAATATCGAATGTGAGCAGGCCGCTGTCGATGAACTGACCACTGCCTTTCGCTTCAATGATGCCGTGATCCGCAATCTGGTTATGCGCCGCGACGAGGCAGTGACCGAACCTTCCCCCCTTGCCAAGCCGAAGGAAGACGGCAAGCCGGCACCCAAGGAACGCGCGCCCGCCGCCGAAAAGGCCGCGCCTGCCGCAGAATAAGCATTCGCGCTCAAAACCCATTCCTTTCAAACTTTGCGGAGTTCACCAATGTCTCGTTTCTTCCGTCGCAGAAAATTCTGCCGTTTCACCGCCGAAGGCGTGAAAGAGATTGATTACAAAGATCTTCAAACCCTGAAGAACTACATTACCGAAACCGGCAAGATTGTTCCCAGCCGTATCACCGGCACGCGCGCCCGCTACCAGCGGCAACTGGCCACTGCGGTCAAGCGCGCCCGGTATCTGGCACTGCTGCCGTATTGCGATTCTCACTGATATCGGGCATTAACCCGGGGCAGGGCATTCCGGCCGCGGGGGCTTGCCTGCCGCCATCCACCGCTTTCGGGGGGTTTCAGAGAAATCATGCGCTCATTCGTCGCCTATATCATGCGCGGCCGCGTGCACGCCATGGCCATCAGCGTGTTGGGTGCGGTGTTGTCCCTGGTAGTACCCATTGTGAGTTATCTCAGTGCGGCGGTGATTGCTTTGGTGACCCTGCGCAGGGGGGCGATGGACGGTTTGTTCATCGTGATCGGATCGGCACTGGCGTTTTTGCTTTTTGCCCTGTTCACCCCGGTCAATCCCTGGGTCACGGTGGTGTTTGTGTTCGTGGCCTGGGTGCCCGTGTGGGCCCTGGCCAATGTCCTGCGGGCCACCGTGTCTTTGCCCAAGACCATCAACGCGGCGGCGGTGTTGGGTGTTTTGGCGGTGGTGGTGGTGTATTTTCGGCTGGACAATGTGGATGTCTGGTGGCAGGACCGCCTGGAGGCCCTGGCCCAGGCGGCCGGTGAGGGCGGGGCGGCCTCACAGGACGTCTTGTTGCAGGTGTTTTCGGCTGTCGTTCCCTATATGACCGGGGCATTGGTGGCCGGTGTGATGCTGGGACTGGTGACCAGCCTTTTTCTGGGGCGCTGGTGGCAGGCCTTGCTCTACAATCCCGGCGGCTTTCGCACCGAGTTCCGCGCCTTGCGCCTGGAACGTTCCTTCGCCCTTGCGTTCATTGCTGCCATCGCCTTGGCAGTGGTGGCGGGGGGGAAGTTCGGGGGGATGGCCGCCAACATCGCTGTGGTTCTGCTTTCCCTGTATGTGCTGCACGGATATGCCCTGGTGCACAGCGTGATTGCCCTTAAAGGCGCTCATGTGGGATGGCTGGTGGCCTTCTATGTGCTTACCCTGGTCATTTTGCCGCAGTTGCTGCTGCTGGTGGCAGTGGTGGGTTTTGTGGATTCCTGGGTGGATATTCGGGCCCGCCTGTCCAAGCGGGGGTCGCCGGAAGATACCCACTCATAGTTTCAAGATTGTTTTTTCAACGAATAAACAGAGGTCGGTAAGATGGATGTGATCTTGCTAGAAAAAGTGCAGAACCTGGGCAAGCTGGGTGACCGGGTGACTGTCAGGAACGGTTATGCCCGAAATTATCTGCTGCCCCAAGGTAAAGCGGCCATCGCCACCGCCGAGAATGTGGCGGAGTTTGAAGCCCGGCGCGCCGCGTTGGAAAAGGCGGAAGCCGAGGCCCTGGGGGCGGCGCAGGCCCGGGCCGATGCGCTGGAGGGTCTGCGTCTGGTGATCACTGCAAAATCCGGCGGTGAAGGCAAGCTTTTCGGTTCCATCGGCACCACCGACATCGCCGCGGCGGCGGTGGCGGCGGGCCACCAGGTCGAGCGCAGGGAAGTGCAGCTTCCGGAGGGGCCATTCCGGCAGGTGGGCGAGTACGAAGTGACGGTGCGCCTGCATCCGGACGTCAACGCTGCGATTACCGTCAGCGTGGAGGCTGAGGAAGACTCCGCCTGAGGTCTGTGCCACTGATGTGGAGTCCGGCGGCAGGTGCAGGGTGTCCGGCGGCCTGCGGTTCTCCCGGCCCAGGGAGGCGCCTCCTCCGGACGAGCCGCCAGCGGCCAGGGTGCCGGGGCACTGGGTGAGCGGGCGAGCCGCCCCTGTCCTGCGGGCCTTGCGCTGCGCCGCGTGGTGGCCAGGTGACGTAAAATAGGCCTCTTGTCAGCGATCGACGTATAACGTTATGCAGGAACTGGCACAATCGCCTCCCACCGTGGATCCCGTCACGCACGCCATCAAAGTGCCGCCTCACTCCCTGGACGCCGAACGCGCACTCTTGGGCGGCCTGATGCTGGACAATACCACCTGGGATCAGGTGGCGGACATGGTGACTGAGGATGATTTTTATCACCGCAATCACCGTTTGCTCTTCGGTGCCATCTCCCGCCTCGCCGACCAGGGCACACCTTTTGACGCGGTGACCTTGTCCGAACATTTGGAGAGTTTGGGCGAACTGGAACGCATTGGCGGCCTGGCCTATCTGGGCGACCTGGTCCAGAACACCCCCACGGCGGCGAACATCAAAGCCTACGCCCAGATCGTCCGTGATCATTCCGTCTCCCGCCAGCTGATTCACGTGGGCACCCAGGTGTGTGACGCGGTCTACGAGCGCGAGGGCCGCAGCACCGCCGAGCTTTTGGATTTTGCCGAACAACTGGTGTTCGAAATCGCCGAGAGGGGCGCCCGCGGCCGGCGCAACTTCATCCCCATGAAAGACTTGCTGGTCACTGTGGTGGACCGTATCGACACCCTGTTTCAGCAGGACGACCCCATCACCGGCGTGCCCACCGGCTTTTCGGATTTCGATGACATGACGTCCGGCTTGCAGCCGGGGGACATGGTCATCGTCGCCGGCCGGCCCTCCATGGGCAAAACAACCTTTGCCATGAATATCGCCGAACATGCCGCCATCAAAAGCAAGCTGGCGGTGGCGGTGTTCAGCATGGAGATGCCTGGCGAGCAGCTGGCGCTGCGCATGATGTCATCCCTGGGGCGTATAGATCAGCACCGCCTGCGCACCGGCAAGCTGGACGACGACGACTGGCCCCGCCTGACCTCTGCGGTGGGTATTCTGGCGGAAACGCCGTTCTTTATCGACGACACCCCGGCGCTGTCGCCCACCGAGCTGCGGGCCCGGGCCCGGCGGCTCAAACGTGAGCACGATGTGGGCCTGATCGTGATCGACTATCTCCAACTCATGAAAGTGCCTGGCGGGCGCGAAAACCGGGCCACGGAAATCTCTGAAATCTCGCGTTCGCTCAAGGCGCTGGCCAAGGAGCTGAACGTGCCGGTGGTGGCCCTGTCCCAGCTTAACCGCAGCCTGGAACAGCGCCCGAACAAACGGCCGGTGATGTCTGATTTGCGTGAATCCGGCGCGATTGAGCAGGATGCTGATGTTATCGTGTTCATCTACCGCGACGAAGTCTACAACGAAGACAGCGACGACAAGGGTACGGCGGAGATCATCATCGGCAAGCAGAGAAACGGTCCCATTGGCACCGTGCGCCTCACCTTTCTGGGCCAGTACACCCGCTTTGAAAACTATTCCCGGGACATTTACGCCGACGAGGATTATGCATGAGCCGGACCGCAGAGGCGGTCATCGACGTTGATGCGTTGCGGCATAATCTCGGTGTTGCCCGTGCCGCCGCGCCCGGCGGGAAAATCCTTGCCATCATCAAAGCCGACGCGTACGGTCACGGTCTCGTGGCCGTTGCCCGGGCGCTGGGGGGGGCGGATGCCTTCGGTGTTGCCTGCCTGGACGAAGGCGTGGCCCTGCGGCAGGGCGGCATAAAAAAGGACATCGTGTTGTTGGCCGGGGTGCTGGATCAGGCCGCCCTGGCCGGGGCCGACCGGCACCGCCTGTCCCTGGTGGTGCACAGCGAGCACCAAATTGCTGCCCTGCAGGCGGCCCGGTTGTCGGCGCCGCTCAAAGTGTGGCTCAAAGTGGACACCGGCATGCATCGCCTGGGGTTTTCCGTGGCGGTGGCCGCGGCAGCCTGGCGCCGTCTGGCGGCCTGTTCCAACGTGATCTCGCCGCCCGGCTGGATGAGTCATTTTGCCAATGCGGACCTGCGCACCGATCCCCGTACGGCGCAGCAACTGGCTGTCTTCCACGCGGTCATCGCCGACGCCCCGGGGCCGCGCAGCATCGCCAATTCCGCCGCGCTGCTGGCCTGGCCGGCCAGCCATGCCGACTGGCAGCGGCCGGGGCTGATGCTCTATGGCGTCTCGCCCTTTGAAGACAGCTCGGGGGGGGATCTGGGTTTGCGGGCAGCGATGTGCTTCACTTCGCGCCTGGTCGCGATCAAACCCCTGCCCCGGGGTGCGGCCGTGGGTTATGGCGGCGACTGGGTCTGTCCGGAGGACACCGTGATGGGGATCGTCGCCGCCGGCTACGGAGACGGTTATCCCCGCCACACCCCCAGCGGTACCCCGGTGTACGTCAATGGCGCCCTGGTGCCGCGGGTGGGGCGGGTGTCCATGGACACCCTGTGTGTGGATCTGGGCAGGAACAGCGCAGCCCGCGTGGGTGATGCGGTGGAACTGTGGGGCAGACATTTGCCCGTTGAAACCATTGCCCGTGCCGCCGGCACCATCCCCTACGAGTTGCTCTGCAAAGTGACCGGCCGGGTGGCGCGGCGGTATCGGACCCGGGCAGGCGATGAGTGAGCTCCCGTTTTGGCGCAAGCCCCTGGCGGCCTTGACGCCGGCGGAATGGGAGGCGCTGTGTGACGGCTGTGGCCGCTGTTGCCTGCACAAGCTGACGGACGAAGACAGCGGTGAGCAGGTCTGTACCCGGGTGGCGTGCAGGCTCTTGGATGTGACCACAGCCAGGTGCCGTGACTACGCCCACCGCCGGGAGCGGGTGCCGGACTGCGTGGCGCTGAGTCCGGCGGCCATTGATGAGGCCGAGGGCCTGCCCAGTACATGTGCGTATTTTCGCCGGGCCCGGGGAGAGGAGCTGCCCGTCTGGCATCCTCTGCGGAGCGGGCGGCCGGACAGTGTCAGGGCCGCCGGCGTGTCGGTGGCCGGGCGGGTGATATCAGAGGAGTATGTGCACCCCGGGGAATGGATGGCATGCCTGTTGGATGAGGAGTGACGGGGCGGCGCCGGCGGGGATGCGGCCACCGACCGCTTGCACTGGTGGGGGAGGGGGCGCCAAACTATGGCACATGACCCCATGCGGGAGGCGTGGCCGGGAGGTGCTCATGGACTCAACACAGGACCCGGTAGTTGGAAACTGGTATCGCCGCCTGGACGATGACGCGGAATTCCAGGTGGTGGCCATGGATGCTTTTGACGGTTTCGTGGAATTGCAGCATTTCCATGGCGAGGTGGAAGCGATGGAACTGGAACAATGGTATGCCATGGTCGTGGAAGATATTGAGCCGCCCAAGGACTGGTCCGACCCGCTGAGTTTTGCGGTGTACGGCGATGGCGATGGCGCCGGCGGGGAGCTGGAGCAGGACTGGGAGCGCGGTTTCAGCGAGTGGCCGGCGGAAGAATCATCTCCCAGTTACGAGTAATGTCGGCAACAGAAAGAAAAATACTGGATGGCGCGGTGGTGTTGAAATCAGCTCTTGCTTTCGTTTTGACTTGTTGTGTTTGTGTGCCGCCGGTTTGGGCCCAGTCCCCCGCTGAAGGGGGAGGGCGCGATGGGGATGATATCGTCGCGCTCATGAAGCGGGCGCAAGCCGGGGACATCAAAGCCCAGTCTGATTTGGGCGTGGCCCTGGCGCTGGGCCAGGGGGTCCCCAAAGACTATGAGCAAGCCTTGTTCTGGTTGAAACAGGCCGGCGGGGCCAACGACGCCGCGGCGCAAACGCTGTTGGGCTATATGTACCGCGACGGGATGGGTGTGGACGCTGACCCCGGCCAGGCCGTCCGCTGGTTCAAGGCCGCCGCCAGGCAGGGGCATCCGGTGGCGCAGACCAATCTCGCCGGGATGTATCTCAACGGCCAGGGTGCGGCGCGCGATCTGACTGCTGCGCTGAGGTGGTTTCGCAAGGCCGCCGAACAGGGCAACGTCTACGCCCAGGCCAACCTCGGCCGGATGTACGAAAATGGCGAAGGCACGGCCAGTGACATCAAAGAGGCATTTCGCTGGTATCGCGCCGCTGCCGAGGGGCGCCACGAACTGGCGCAGCGCAATCTGGCGCGGCTCTACGCCGCAGGCCGGGGAGTGAAGCGGGACTACGTGCAGGCCTACAAATGGTACACCATTGCCGGAGTGTGGCAGAGCGAAGAGCAAAGCAGCTCGCCCGCCGATCCCCGCTTTGCGCTACGGATGAAGATGAAGCCTGAGGAAATTGACGAAGCCAGCCGTCTGGCCAACGACTGGTGGATGGACCATTTCAAAAAACCACCGGAAAAATGATTCGTCAAACCCGGTCTGGCCAGCCCCGTCAAGCCATAAACACTTTGCACACCCCCGGTTCGCGGCAGACGGTTTCGTAGGCTTTGTCATAGAGCCGTTCTTTGCCTCGGCGGGCGCATTCGCTGTAGACCAGGTCGAGCATGGTGTGGGATTCCTCGCTGGCGCCCTGGCCGGGGCTCATGGTCTGGCAGACGCAGCGCTGCACCCAGCGAAACAATTCCCGGTCGTGGACGTGTTCCAGGTTCTCACGAAAATCGTCGATGTTCATGATGCCTCCCTCAACGCGGCACCAGGCTTCACCGGGCCTGGCGGACTGAAAAGAAACCGTCCTGGCGAGGGTGCCCTGCCGCGCACAAGCGGCGTGCAGCGATAACGGGGCGGCAGGCGTCCCTTCCCTGAAGTTAGTCGGCGTCCGGGTGGGCTTCTTGAGCTGCGTGGGGGGCAGACCGGGAATCGGTGGCAGAGAAATAGCGCCCGATCAAAAAGGGATCGTCGAAATGGCGCCGGCCGATAAAGGCGGTGGCTTGCTGTCCCCATTGCCGCATGGCGCCGGGGCTGCGTATGCCCATGGGCCACAAAATCCAACGTTCGCCCCGCTCACTGCCGGGGACCAAGCCGTGAGGGTCGAACATGCTGCGGCGGCCGCCGCCGGGCAGAGCCAGGGAACGGAGCTGATGGTAGTCCCGCAAGACGTAGGGTTTTGAGGACGGCGTCGGAGCGGTGGCGGAAATGCCCACGATCTGATGATGGCCGGTGTTCAGTGTCAGCGCGATACGCTGCCCGGGTTTCAAAACGGGCGCGGGGGCGGGGATCAGGGGGGGTTCCTGGTAGAGCTTGTTTTGTTCCGTTCTGGCGGTCAGGCGCGGGGAGGGGAAAAACATGTGATAACAACCGCAAGGGTGGATGGCGTCGTACAACAGGGGCGTTCCGTCCGTGTCCAGGGTGACGCGCCAGACGATGCCATCGAGGGGACCGGCGAGAATGTCCGCCCAGGATTCCCGGGGTCGCTCCGGGAACCAGAACACATACACCAGCTGAAGCAGGGTGGTGCCTTCGAAGCGGGTATGGCTGGTGAGGGTGTAAACGCTGGGATCGTTGATATCGATACGCAGCGTGCCATCGGCCTGCCAGCGGGGCGCGCCGATGTGATCGGCGTCGCTGGCCGTCTGCACCTCGATAAGCGGTGCGTGGCGCGCCAGGAGCCGGTTCAGCGCCTCATCGTCCCAATCCGCCGTGCCCAGAGGCTGCGCGGGGTGTCGGGCATGGGGCGGGTCCGGTGTGGTCACCGGCGCAGCCGCAGGCAAAAGCCGGGGCGCGTAGCGTGTGACCGGGCCGGAGTAAGGGAGCGGGTGGGCATATTGTTTTCTCACCCGCTCGTGCCAGCGGCTGATCCCCAGCCTTACGGCCAGCGCCGTCACCGGATAGATTCCCAGCCAGCGTTTGTAAGCCTGGTAGGCGTCCGCCACTTTGGCCTGGTCAAGCAGGCCAGAGCGCGCTTCGGGGGTGGTGAAATCGACGCGCTGCAAATGGACGGCGCACTGCGACAGCGCTTCATCCAGCGTCGCGGCGGGGGGCGCCAGTGCTTTGAGGCGCAGCCGTTCAGGCTTTGGCAGATTGGCCACTTCCACCCGCCGCGCCTCCCGGCCGGTCTTGCGCAGCTGCTCAAGCCAGGCGAAAAACGCGTCCCGCTGGTGCAGTTCGCCGCGAAATGAGGCAAGAAAACGGTTGACCCGCAGGTAGGGAAACCCCTCGATGCGTGCCGCCTGGGCGTCCCTCACCCCGGCGCTGTCGACGGCGCGATCAAGTTCAAGATAGAGATGGCGGCAGGTGCTTTCCAGGGAGGCCCCTGGCGGCGGTGCCGGTGGTGCGCTCACGCAAGCGCTGAGCGCCACCAGGAGGGCGGCCGGCCAGGACGCTTTCTTTATGGCAGCAAGGAATGATCGGGATAGGTGGCGGCGGCATGCCTGCGGAACAAGCGGCTTAAGCCTTTGCCCCGGCAGAGCAGGGGATTGCGCGGCGGGTGTGTCCATGCTTGTCCTGTGGGGGAAGAAAGCCGCCATCCAGAGGTGAAACCGGCATGAAGCTTAGCATGTGCCAGCTTTCCAGGTCGTATTCGCGCACCTGCCCGTCGTAGTACTGGACTTCTATGGTGCCGGCCTCGTCATTGATGGCGATGACTTCCAGTACCTCGCCGCGGCGGGTTATGAACCAATCGCCCACAGCAGGCTCCGGTTTGGTGTTCTGGGTCATGTGCTTCATCCTTAAATCTTCGGGGGGCGCTGGCAGGCCTCAGGCAATATTGAGACCACTCCTGCTTAAGTGTAGACCGTTGAAGTTTTTTTGCACGCCATGGCCCTGGTGCATGCAAAGCGTCAACACACATCAGGGGTGAGCGGAAATATCGCGTGCCGGCCGGGCTCGTCCGGTCTACAAAAAAGCCCGATGACTTTGCGGTTATGACTCACCTTCTCAGGTGGCGCTTGCCGCTCACTTACCACCTGTCCTGACATTGGGAACTGTGACTGAGTTCACAGTTTGCCCGCGACGCGATACATAGAATCTTCAGCCATGTGACAGCCGTCCCGTTGGGGATTGTCCCGCCATAAGGAGGTCATCATGGTCTGCAGATCAATACTCGGTGCGTTCTCAGGGATTGTCTTGTTGAGCGTGGCAGCCGGCGCCGGCGCTGATCCTTACGCCAGCGCTTATGAAGCGGCTGCGAGCGGCGACTACGAAACGGCAGGCATACTCTTCACTCATCTTGCCGATCGCGGCGATGCCCAGGCTCAGTTCAATCTGGCCCTCATGTATCATGGTGGACTTGGCGTGCCCCGCAATGAGCCGGAAGCAGTGCGCCTCTATCATCGTGCCGCCTATGCCGGCTCTGTCAACGCCATGGAATTCCTGGTGGTGGGTTATCAAGAGGGGTGGTTCGGCCTGCCGCGCGACCCAAAGCGTGCCGCCTACTGGTCCCGGGCGCTCATGAAGTATCAGGAATAATCGCCGCGGTGCCTTGCCGGTTTTCCGGGAGTGCAAGACTGTGATACCGTTGGAGCACGAAATGGAGGTTCAAAGGCATGCTGCAAGAAAGTCGTCCCGCCGATGATCGGCGTGTCCGTTCCGTCGCCATAGTCAACAAGCTGCTGGGCTCCCGCACCGAGGTGCTCACACTGTACAACCGGCTGGTGGGCCAGCGGCCCTATGCCAAGCCCGGCGTCGTCGCCCCCCTGCTCCAGCAGTTCTGCCAGGCCCTGGTGGATTACACCGCCCACGCTCATTTTCAGATTTACCGCCATTTTTCCGAGAAACGGGAAAGGCGTCAGGCGGTGCTCAAAGTGGCCAACGACATCTATCCCCAGATTCTGGGTATCACCCAGACTATTCTTGACTTCAATGACCAGTACGATTGTGAGGATCACTGCGACAGCCTGGGGAACCTCGACCGGGATCTTTCTTTGCTGGGGGAGAAGCTTGCCGATCTCATTGAGCTGGAAGACCGCCTTATCGCCGTATTTGTGGGTCGGGGCGCTTAAGATCCAGCCTGAAGCCGCCCCGTGCGGCTGGTCCGCCGGCCGGTGAGCACTATTCATCACAAGCGGTGGTTTTCCACCATTCTTCGCGCTGGGAGGGAGAATGGGCCTCACTGCACTGCCGCCTGAGCAACTCCGCCGGCGCTGCGATCCTGCGCAGTTCTCTTTTGTCACCACTGCCGAGGTGCCCGACCTCGATGTGTTTCTGGGTCAGGACCGGGCCGAGGAGGCCTTGCGTTTTGGCGCCGAAATGGCACATCCAGGCTACAACGTTTTTGTTCTCGGCCCCCCCGGCAGGGGGCGTCATACCATGGTCCTCTCCCTCCTGGCCGAGCGGGCCGCGAAAAAGCCCACCCCCGGTGACTGGTGCTACCTCAACAACTTTGAGGACCCGCAGCGGCCCCGCGCCATTGCGCTGCCGGCCGGCACGGGCCGTGCTCTGCGCGAGGACATCGGCCGCCTGGTGGAAGAACTCAAAGCCGCGGTGCCAGCGGTGTTTGACAGCGACGAGTACCGCGCCCGGGTGCAGGAGATTGAGCAGGCGCTCAAAGACCGCCAGGAGCAGGCCATGGAAGAGGTGGGCCGGGCGGCCCGTGAACAAGGCATAGAACTGATACGCACCCCGTCCGGTTTTGCCTTCGCGCCGGCCCCGCAGGGAGAGGTGCTGAGCGCGGAAGAATTTGAGCATCTTCCCAAGGAACAGCAGCAGCGCATTACCGGGCACATTGCCGCCCTGGAAGAGCGCTTGCGCGCCGTCATCCGCCAGCTGCCGCGCTGGCGCAAGGACTACCGGGATCAGATCAAAGCTCTCAACCGGGAGATGGCCATGGCCGCTGCCGGGGCCCAAATCAATGCCTTGCGCCAGCAGTACGCTGACTATCCCGCCGTCGTGGCCCATTTTGAAGCGCTGCAAGAAGACGTGGTGGAGCACGTGGATGATTTCCGCCAGGCGGAGGGCGGGGGTGGCGGCAGGGCCGTGGCCGACGGCTGGGAGCAGCTTGAGCGCCGCTACAGCGTCAACGTGCTGGTGGACCGCAGCGGGGCCCAGGGCGGCGTGGTGGTGTACGAGGACAATCCCAGCTACCAGAATCTGCTCGGGCGCCTGGAGCATCTGGCCATGATGGGCACCCTGGTGACCGATTTCACCCTGATTCGCTCCGGCGCCCTGCATCGTGCCAACGGCGGTTGCCTCATTGTGGATGCTCACAAACTGCTCACCCAGCCTTTCGCCTGGGAAGGCCTGAAACGGGCGCTGCGCAGCCGCGAGCTGCGGCTGGAATCCACGGAACGGCTGGTGGGGCTGATCAGCACCGTTTCCCTGGAGCCCGAGCCCATTCCCCTGGATGTCAAGGTGGTGTTGGTGGGGGAACGCCACCTCTATTATCTGCTCAGCGAATACGATCCGGAATTCGCCGAGCTGTTCAAAGTGGCGGCGGATTTTGAAGACAGCCTGGACGCCACTCCGGAGGGCGTCCGGCAATACGCCCGGATGCTGGCCACCATGGCCCGTCGGGACGGCCTGCGTCCCCTGGACCGGCAGGCGGTCGCACGGGTCATCGAATACAGCAGCCGTTGGCAGGATGACAGCGAAAAACTGTCCACCCACCTGCGGGCCGTGGGCGACCTGCTCCGCGAGGCCGATTACCAGGCCGCCAAGGCCGGCGCCCCGGCCTGTGGTGAGGCCCATGTGGAACGGGCGGTGGCTGCCCAGACACGGCGCGCGGACCGTGTCCGCCAGCGCATCCAGGAAGACATCCGGCGGGGATCGCTGTTGCTGGACACCGCAGGCGAGATTGTGGGTCAGGTCAACGGCCTGTCCGTCATGGAGTTGGGCGGTTTCAGTTTCGGTATCCCCCACCGAATTACCGCCCGCGTTCGTCTTGGCGAGGGCGAAGTGGTGGATATCGAGCGGGAGGTGGAACTGGGTGGGGCCTTCCATTCCAAGGGCGTCCTGATTCTGGCCGGTTTCATCGGTGGCCGGTATGCCCAGGACATCCCCCTGGCCTTGTCGGCCAGTTTGGTGTTCGAGCAGTCCTATCACTACGTGGAGGGCGACAGTGCCTCCTCCGCCGAACTATACGCCCTGCTTTCCGCTCTCGCCGGCGTGCCCGTGCGCCAGTCGTTGGCGGTGACCGGTTCGGTCAACCAGCGCGGCCAGGTTCAGGCCATCGGCGGTGTGAATGACAAGATAGAAGGCTTCTTCGATGTGTGCCGCGAGCGCGGCCTCAGCGGTGAGCAGGGCGTGTTGATTCCCGCTGCCAATGTTCCTCACCTCATGCTGCGCCGGGATGTGGTGGATGCCGTTGCCGAGGGCCGGTTCCACGTTTATGCGGTGGAGACGGTCGACCAAGGCATCGAGCTGTTGACCGGCATGGCGGCCGGCGCGCGCGGTGGGCAGGGCCTCTACCCCGCCGACAGCATCAACGGGCGGGTGTTCGCGCGGCTGAAAACTTGGGCGGAACTGCGCCACAGCTATGGCGAGCATCACGACAAAGACAAGGACAGCCCATGAGCGGGCCGTTGTCCGTCAAGCGGGTGGTGTGCGTAATGGCTTCCGTGTCGCGCGGCGATGGCCAGTTGGACGCCGCGGCCGATGTCGCCGCCGCCTTTCAGGCGCGCCTTGACGGCCTGCTGGTGGAGGACACCGATCTGTTGCAGGTGGCGGGTCTGCCGTTTGCCCGGGAGGTGGCGATGGCCAGTGCCGCCTTCCTGGCCCTGGATGTGCCCAGGGTGGAGCGCCTGCTGCGGCTCCGGGCCCGCCAGGCGGCGCAGTCTTTGCTCCGCGCCGGCCGTCGCTGGGACATCAGCGCTGATTTGCGGATCGTGCGCGGCCCGTGGCAGCGGGAAGTCCCCGGCGCCGGCGGGGCGGGCGATGTGTTGGCGCTGGAGCGCGGTGCCGCCGGCTCGCGGTCGTGGACCGCCTTGCAAACCACCCTGAGCGCCTCGGCTTGCGCGGGGGTGATGTGGGGCGGCTGGAGGGAGCCACCCCGCGCCTTGGCCTTGCTGCACGGCCCCGGTGGTCCGGGATGGCGGGCCTTGCAGGCGGCGGCGCGGCTGGCGCAGGCGTGGCGCCTGCCGTTGACCGTCTATACCACCGGTCTGGCGCCGGCGGAGCACACAATCCTGGAGGAAGTGGCCGTGACGGTGGCGCCGGTGGAACGTTTGCCTTGTTCCCGCGGTCCCTTGCTGGTGGCGCCAGGGGAGGGGGTGGATTCCGCCCGGCTCAGGCGCCTGCTCGCCTGTGCGGGCAGCGTGCTGTTGATTCACTGAGACTCCCGCAAGTGCCGCCACCTTTTGTCATCATGGCCCATAGTCATCATGGTTAGTGTCGCCGATCAACAAACGGGCGCCACCAGCAAAGATCCGCTCGATGCCGGTCGCTGGCTCGCCGCCTTGGAGCCGCAGCGGCCCCCCGCTGAAATGGCGGTGATACGGCGTGCCTGCGAGCTGGCCCGGGGGGCCCACGCCGGCCAGTTTCGCGCCAATGGCGATCCCTACTTTCAACACAGCCTCGCGGTCGCCCACATTCTGAACGGCCTCGGCCTGGATTACGAGACCCTCTCCGCTGCGTTGTTGCACGATGTGGTGGAAGACACGGCCCTGTCACTGGCGGACATCGAAAGCCTCTTCGGCCCGGTTATCGCCGGCCTGGTGGACGGGGTCACCAAGATGACCGTCATCCAACCCACCCCGGATTCCAGCGACCCTGCCAGAAGGGCGCGCGGCCAAACTGAATCTCTGCGCAAAATGCTGTTGGCGATGGTGGAGGACGTGCGGGTGGTGCTCATCAAGCTGGCCGACAGGCTGCACAATATGCGCACCCTGGCGGCGCTGACGGCGGCGCAACAACAACGCATCGCCGAGGAAACCCTCAATATCTACGCGCCGTTGGCCAATCGTCTGGGCATCTGGCAAATCAAATGGGAACTGGAGGACCTGGCCTTTCGCCACCTCCATCCGCGCACCTACAAGCACATTGCCGCCATGGTGGCGGAGCGGCGGGTGGACCGGGAGAACTACATCGCGCGGTTCATGGACTTGTTGTCTCAGAAACTGGCCGCCGCGGGCATCGCGGCGGAAGTCTCTGGGCGGCCCAAGCATATTTACAGTATTTGGCGAAAAATGCTCCGTAAGGGGCTGGATTATCATCAGATTTATGACGTTCGGGCCGTACGCATCCTGGTCGGGGAAGTGCCTGATTGTTATGCCGCCCTGGGTGTGGTCCACGGTCTGTGGCAATACCTGCCGGGGGAGTTTGACGATTACATCGCCACCCCTAAGGAAAACAACTACCAATCCATCCACACTGCGGTGCTGGGGCCGCAAGGCAAGACCGTGGAAGTGCAGATACGCACCCGCGCCATGCATGAGGATTGCGAACTGGGCGTGGCGGCGCACTGGCGCTACAAGGAAGGGGCTGCCGCGGATCCGGGTTTTGACCGCAAGATCAGCCTGTTGCGGCAGCTTCTGGACTGGAAGGATGATCTGGCTGCCAGCGGCGGCCTGGGCGATGATCTGCAAGCAGATTTGTTCGAGGAGCGGGTGTACGTCTTCACGCCCCGGGGCGATATCATCGATTTGCCCCGGGGCGCGACGGCTTTGGATTTCGCCTATCACATCCATACCGAGCTGGGGCACCGCTGCCGGGGCGCCAAAATCAACGGTGCCATGGTGCCCCTGACCCAGTCTCTCAGCACCGGCCAGCGGGTGGAAATCCTGACTGCGAGGCGGGGTCATCCCAGCCGGGACTGGTTGAATCCCCACCTGGGTTATCTCAAGACCTCCCGGGCCCGCTCCAAGGTGCAAAGCTGGTTCAAGCAGCAGGATTTCGAGGCCAACGTGGCGGCCGGGCGGGCGGGTCTGGAAAAAGAGCTCCATCGCCTGGGGCTCGCAGCGGTGAACTACGAGGCGCTGGCGAAGGGGCTGCATTTTGGCAGCAGTGCGGACTTGTTTGCGGCGCTGGGGCGGGGCGACATTAAAACCTCCCAGGCCATCGGCGTGTTGCAGGGGCCGCCCGCCGCGCCGGAACCGATCACCCCCAGGCCTGCCACCGGCCGGGACAGGTCCGGCCGGGCTGCCAATGACGTGGAAATTCTTGGCGTGGGAAATCTGCTCACCCATCTGGCCCGCTGCTGCAAACCCGTGGCGGGGGACGACGTGGTGGGTTACATCACCCGGGGGCGCGGGGTGACCATCCATCGGCGGGATTGTCCCAATGCGCTGCGTTATGCCAATGACAGCCCGGAACGCTTGATCGAAGTGCAATGGGGCGGTGCCGGTGCCACATATCCGGTGGATATCGGTATTACGGCTTATGACCGGCAGGGCTTGTTGCGGGACATCAGCGCGGTGCTGGCCAACGAAAAGGTGAATGTGCTTGCGGTACACACCGAGTCGGACCGGCGCGAGAACCTGGCGCGCATGAGCTTGACGCTGGAGATTGCCGGCTTGCCGGAGCTGAGCAGGGTTTTGACAAAAATCGGGCAATTGACAAACGTAGTGGATGTGAGAAGGGAAACGGCCTGAAGTTGCCGCGGGCCTGAGATTTGCGCGAATCCTAAAGAAAACGGCTCTGAAAATGGCGGCATACGGTACTTGACACATGCAAACGTATCGAGCAAAATGCGCCGCTCACTGGGGCTATAGCTCAGCTGGGAGAGCGCTTGCATGGCATGCAAGAGGTCGGCGGTTCGATCCCGCCTAGCTCCACCAAAACACCGCTTTGCCGGGCTGGCCGGGCCAGCCCTTTGTTTTGATCAAGCGTTTTTTGGTCCCCATCGTCTAGCCGGCCTAGGACACCGCCCTTTCACGGCGGTAACAGGGGTTCGAATCCCCTTGGGGACGCCAACTGATAAGGAAAGGCCCCGTGCGAAAGCACGGGGCCTTTTCTTCATATGGGCTTTTGGTTTCTCCCACGAATCGGTGGGAGGAGACCCATGCTTGCAGAAAGTCCATCGACGAGACGGTGTGTCCGACGGCACCTGAGCGGGCAGCCTTGTGCCGCCGGAAATCAGCTCCGGCCAGGGAGCCCGGTATACTGTCGCCAACAGTCCTTTCCGCCGCAGTGAGTTCCGGGGCGTGGGAGAAGTTTTCAATTTCAGTAGAACCACCTGTTTTGCTCGAGAACCTCTGCTGAGCCGGGACGATCACCGGCCAAAGCCAGCCTGTTTGCGCCCGTTTCATCTGGGCGCGATGACGGGCCGAAAGACCACAACAATCTCGTTGAAGACGATAGGGCATGGCGTTGCAACTGGCAAAACTCACCCGGCCGGCGGCGGGTTCGGCACTCGCACGGGAGCGCCTGTTCGACCAACTCGATGCGGCGCGCAGCACGTCGCTGATCTGGATAAACGCGCCGGCGGGCGCGGGCAAGACCACGCTGATTTCCAGCTATATCGAAGCCAGAAAATGCAAGACCCTGTGGTACCGGATGGATGCCGGCGACCGGGACGCGGCCTCATTTTTTCACTACCTGGGCAAGGCGCTCCAGGTGGCCGCTGGCGGCCGCAGGAAGATGCCGGTGCTGTCGCCGGAATACCGGCAGGGACTGCTGCAGTTCAGCCGTCACTATTTCCGTGAACTGTTTCAGCACCTGGGCGAGTCGGCGCTGCTGGTGCTGGACAATCTTCAGGATGCCGGAACCAATGCCGAGGTGTGCGAGCTGCTGGCGGTGGCCTGCGAGGAGGTGCCGGCGGGCAGCTGTATCGTCGTCGCCAGCCGGGTCGAGATGCCCACAGTGTTTGCCCGGCTGCGCGTGGCCCGGAAGGTCACCGAAATCCACTGGCAGGATTTGCAGTTCAATCTCGACGAGCAATTGGCCATTGCCCGCCAGCGCTATCCCCAGCATGACATCACGCCGCAACACATTCAGGGCCTCGACCGTCATGTGCGTGGCTGGGTAACCGGGCTGGTGTTGTTGCTGGAGCAGGGAACACATTGCCACGATCTGAAATTCGAGGCCGAAGAAGTCGACCGGCAATATCTGTTCGACTATTTCGCCAGCGAGATCTTCGCCGCCATCGATGCCCACACGCAGACGTTCCTGATCCAGACCGCGGTCCTGCCAACCATGACGGCGGCGATATGCCGCCGGCTGACCGGCAACCGCAGCGCCGGAAAGATACTGGCGGACCTGGCCCGCAAGCAATACTTCACCGTTCGCCGGGGCAGCATAAAACCCGGTTACGAATACCACCCGCTGTTTCGCCAGTTTCTGCTGCAGCAGGCCAGCGAACAGTTGGACGACGCGGCATATCGGCAGCTGCAAAGTCAGGCGGGACTGTTGCTGGCCGATGACGGCGGCATCGACGAAGCGGCGAAGCTGTTCATCGACGCGCAGAACTGGCAGGCACTGTGTGCACTGGTCCTGAAACATGCCCGGCAACAAATTGAAACGGGGCGCAATCAGCAGCTTGTCCAGTGGATCGAACAATTGCCGGAGGACGTCGCGCAGCAGCCCTGGTTGACCTACTGGCTGGGCATGGCCTGTTTGCGCTATCAGAACCACCGTGCCCGGACGCTGTTCGAGAGCGCCTACGCGCGGTTCAAAAAGGCAAAGGATGCCAAGGGCCTGTACCTGAGCTGGTGCGGCGTGTCCGATGCCTACCGCTTCGCGCACGATCACTTCGTCGGTGCGGATCGGTGGATCGACGAACTGGCCTGGTTGCAACAAAACCATACCCGGCCTTTCGATCTGGATTTGCGCGGCCACCTGGTTTTTTCCGCCACCGGCCTGCTGCTTTGGGCAAGGCCCAGCCACCCCGATCTGCCGCAATGGATCACCCGACTCGAAGCGCTTTATCGGCGTGTTTCCGGCACTACGCTGAAGGCCATGTGCGCCGGTCAGCTGGTCATCCACTATTCGCACATCGGAGAAATGGAAAAGCTCCGGGAGATGGACCGGCGTTTGCGCAAGCTGGAAGAAAAACGGGATAACACCGCGCTGGCGGCCACTGTGATCATGGCGCTGAAATGCGCCATCGACTGGCTCACCGGTGAACTGAAAATGAGCGATACGTTGATCGACGAGCATCAGCGGTTCATCCGTGACAGGGGGGTGGATGTCTACAGCGGCCTGTCGCTGTCACAGTCGCTTTATCACGCCACCTGCCGGCGTGACCCGGAGCGGGTGGAATCCTTGCTGGAAGACTATCTCGATGATGTCGCGGATGACGACATCCTGGCCCAGTGCTATTTCCAGTTACATTCGTGCAATTTGCAGATTCTTCGCCGGAATTATGATCTTGCGCTGACCCACGGCGATCTCGCCCTGGAACTGGCGGACAAGTCCGCGGTGCCATTCGCGCAATGGTTCGCATCCGCACTGGTGGCCTATCTGCTGGTCGAAAAAGGGGAGTACCGGCAGGCCGGGCACTATCTCGGCGTGGTCCGGGGCATCGTCGAGCCCATGCGCTCGCTGTCCGGCGTGGCGGTCGCGGACATGCTGCAGAGCTATCTCGCCTATTGCCAGAACGAGATGGACACGGCATTGCAATTTCTCGAAACCGGTTTTCGGCGCGCGCGGGAGAAGGACATCAAGGCCTCCGGCGTATGGCCGCCGCGGATGATCGCCACCCTGTGCGCGCTGGCGCTGGAACACGATATCGAACCGGACTACGCGCGACGCCTGATCCGCATCTACACCTACCTGCCACAGGACTGCCGTCACGTCAGTGAGCATTGGCCGTGGCCGCTGAAAATTTACACCCTGGGCCGGTTTGGCGTGCTGCTCGACGACGAGCCGCTGGATGTGGAGACCCGTCCCTTCGACCTGTTGAAGGTGGTGCTCGCCAACGGCGGGCGCAATGTGCATGAGCAGACCATC
>DRLM01000151.1 GCA_011375345.1 Gammaproteobacteria bacterium | reverse complement strand
CCGCCAGCGTCCCGCCGGCACCGGTCGCGGCAACCCCACCGGCTGCTGCGGAAGCGGACTCCGGTGTCGCTAACGCCCAGGAATCTGCGCCACCTGCGCAAACGGAAGAAGCCGAAGCGGCCGGGCCGGTGGTGGACGAGGCCACCCGCGAACGCTTCAGCGAAGCCATTGCCGCACTCAACAACGGCGATGATGCCCGCGCGGAAGCGCTGCTAAAGTCCGTCATTGAAGCACAAGAAAGGCTGGCCAGCCCGCACACCAACCTGGGCATCCTCTACACGCGCCAGGAGCGCCTTGAAGAAGCGCTGGCTCAGCTGCAAAAAGCCACCGAACTCAATCCCGATGATTATGTGGCACTGAACTATCTGGGCATCGTGCAAAGGAAACTGGGGCATTTCACCGCCGCCAGGGACGCGTATCAACAGGCTTTGAAACTCAAGCCCGACTATCCCTTTGCCCATCTCAATATCGCCATCTTGTTCGACCTGTATCTGGGCGAACTGGATCGCGCCCTGGCGCACTATGAGCGCTACCAGGCCCTGGACGGGGGCCAGAACAACAAGCTGACCGCCTGGCTGGCGGATCTCAAACAACGCATACGCTCATCAAAAGAGGAGGCGCAGCCATGAAAAAGGCCCTGCTGGCGGGCTGCCTTGTGGTGTTGTCGGCCCAAAGCGCCTGGGCGGTGGAAGACCGCCTGGAGCTGGACGAAACCCGCATACTGGGCAATCGCGAACTGCCGCGGGTCACCTTCGTCGTACCCTGGCGGGAAGTGGAAGACCGGTTGCCGGAGTGGACCTTCTCCCGGCAGGTGGACGTGCCCCTCAAGCCTCTGGACCGCGACACGCTGCAGCGGGAAATCCAGTATCTGCAGCAGCTGGGAACCCCGGCACCGGACTCACCATGATGCCGGGCGGGCCCAGCGCCGGCGGCGAAGCGTCGTAGTTTGACCCGCTTCAGCACGAGGAACAGAGCCGGATTTTCTAAGACCTGGACATGCGTGTGACACCCGTTGCGGGACCGGCCCTGGGTACCTTGAGTGCGCCGGGCCATCACTTTAAATTGCCACCCGCACAGCCGTTAGTTATGCAGGGATTTCGGGGCGCTATCGTGCCGTGCTTTGGAAATCCCGGTGCCTTGAATCACCAACCACGAGGAGAATCGGATGGAGACCTACCACACTATCGTGCGGTTTCTGCAAGAGGGAGGCGTGTTTATCTACCCCATCGTGCTCATTTTGGCCTTGGGTCTCGCCATCGCAATCGAGCGTTTCATGTACCTTTCGCGCACGCGCAGCGCCAATGTAAAAGTCTGGAACCAGCTGCTGCCCCTGATTGAGGCCGGCAAGTTCCGCGAGGCACGCCTGGCGGCGGAAGAGTCAGGCGCTGCGGTGGCGAAGATTCTGGCCTACGGCCTGTCCCGTCTGTCCAGCGCCAAACGCCGGGACGACATTGAAACCGCCATGGAAGAAGGCTTGATGGAAATGGTGCCACGCCTGGAAAAACGCACGCACTATCTCGCCACTTTTGCCAACATCGCCACGTTGCTGGGCCTGCTGGGCACCATCATCGGGCTGATCCAGGCCTTTACCGCCGTTTCCGCCGCCGACCCCGCGCAAAAGGCAGAACTGCTCTCTTCCAGCATTTCGGTGGCCATGAACACCACTGCCTTCGGCCTCATGGTCGCCATTCCCCTGTTGCTCATCTACGCCTTTTTGAGCAGCAAAACGACCGAACTGGTGGACAGTCTGGAGATGGCTTCCGTCAAGTTTCTCAACATCATCGGGGAACATGCCGCAACCTCCGGAAGCAAACCGGCATGAGAGCGCGCTTCCGCCGCCGGTCCTTCACACCGCCTACGCTGGATATCACCGCTTTTTTGAATTTGATGGTGATTCTGGTGCCGTTTTTGCTGATTACGGCGGTGTTCTCCCACTTGAGCATCCTGGAGCTGAACATTCCACCTTCAGTGGAAAACACCCAGACGCCCGAGGAAGACCTGGCGCTGGAAATCATCATCCGGCCCGACATGCTGCAGGTGGGTTTTCGCCAGGCCGGCATCATCGCCGAGCTGCCGCGGGCAGGCACCGAGCACGACTACCCGGGCCTGACCGAGGTGCTGAAAAAAGTCAAAGCGAGATTTCCCGACAAAGTGGACGCCACCATTCTGGCTGAGCCGGACACCGCTTATGACACGCTGATTCACGTCATGGACGCCACCCGCACCGTGGATATAGTCCGCGCCGGTTCGGTGGTGAAAGGGGAGTTGTTCCCCGCCCTGTCCGTCGGCGATGCGCCGCCGCTGACAGCCGGTGAGGAGACCGCGCAATGAAAATGTCCCGGCGCGCCCGGCGCATGAGCCGTCACCACCAGCGCCATTCCCGGCTGGTGTCCATCAACCTGGTGTCCCTGATGGATATTTTCACCATTTTGGTGTTTTTCCTGTTGGTGAACTCCTCCGACGTGCAGCAGGTGCCCAGCAGCAAAGCCGTGCGCCTGCCCGAATCCGTTGCCGAGCAACTGCCCAAGGAAACCATCGTGATTCTGGTCAACCAGCGCGATGTGGTGGTCCAGGGCCGGCCGGTGGCCAGGGTGGACGAGGTGATGGCGACACAGGACAGCGTCATCCCCGGCCTGCTGGAAGAGCTGCGCTATCAAGCCGCCAAATCGCGCCGCGTCGGCCCCAACGGGGAACCGGCCCAGGGAGAGGTCACCATCATGGGCGACAAACAGATCCCCTACCGGCTGCTGAAGAAAATCATGCTCACCTGCACCCAGGCCGACTACACCAATATTTCATTGGCCGTCGTGAAAAAGCTGAACCAGGAAGGATAGACCGTCGTGCCCCGTTTCTACCGCTCTTCGGATCTGCCCTGGACCCCGACCGCCGCGGAAGGGCGCAATCTGCGCCTGATCACCTACACGCTGCTGGTCCTGTTTGTGACACTCAGCCTGGTGGTTCCCTTTCTCAGCGTGCCCAAACTGGAGCGCTCCAAAGCGGAAAGCCTGCCGCCCCGCCTGGCCAAGCTGGTGTTGGAGCAAAGCAAACCCGAGCCGCCGCCGCCCCCCCCGCCGGCGGAGGAAGAAGCTGAGCCGGAACCGGAGCCCGAACCCGAACCGGAACCGGAGCCTGAACCGGAGCCTGAACCCCAACCGGCGGAAGAAGCGCCCCAAGACGTGGAACAGGCCCGCAAAAAAGCCGCCAGTTCCGGCCTGCTGGCGCTCAGCAACGAACTTGCCGATCTGCGCCGGAGCCCCCTTGCGGCTCTGCTGCCCAAGAAACCGTTGATCCAGGTCACCGACGCCCCGTCAGGACCCAAGCGTTCCCTGATCACCAGTCGGGCCGGCAGTGGCAGCGGCGGCATTGACACCTCCACCCTCAGCACCGACGTGGGAGAAACCACCCTGGCCTCGCGCGCCACCACCGTGGTGGAAAGCGAAGCCCTGCTCGAAGAAGAATCAGCCAAGCCCGTGGCCCGTGAAGGCCGCAAAGCCCAGCGCAGCGTGGAGCAGATTCAACTGGTGCTGGATCAGAACAAAGGCGCCATTTACGCCCTGTATCACCGGGCCCTGCGCCGTGACCCGACCCTGCAGGGCAAGGTTGTGCTGGATATCACCATCGACCCCCCGGGCAACGTCAGCGCCTGCAAAGTGGTGTCGTCTGAACTCAAGGCGCCGCGCCTGCAAAGGAAGCTGTGCTCGCGCATCAAGTTGTTCCAGTTCGGTGCCCAGGAGGTGGAAACCATGGTGTTCACCTGGCCCATAGACTTCTTGCCCACCTCTTGATTGGGGGGGCAGCGCCAGTTCCCTCCCTGGGCTGCTGGGCCGCCCACTCAAGTTAAGGAGGGCCTCATGAACACCGCCCCACACCGCAATCGTCTGGCCGGGGAACTCAGCCCCTATCTGCGCCGGCATGCCCGCCAACCGGTGGACTGGTATCCCTGGAACGCCCAAGCGTTGGCGCGGGCGCGGCGGGAAGAGCGCCCCATCCTGCTCTCCATTGGCTATTCCGCCTGCCACTGGTGCCATGTCATGGCCCACGAATGCTTTGATGACGAGGCCGTCGCCGCCCTCATGAACCGGCTGTTCGTCAACATCAAGGTGGACCGGGAAGAGCGGCCGGATCTGGACAAGATCTACCAAAGCGCCCATCATATCTTGACCCAGCGCAGCGGCGGCTGGCCGCTCACCGTTTTTCTCACCCCTGATCAGCAGCTGCCGTTTTTCAGCGGCACCTATTTTCCCAAGACGCCGCGCCACGGCCTGCCGGCCTTTCCCGCCCTGCTGGAACAGGTGGCTGCCTATTTCGCCACGCACCGCGACGAAATCGAGCAACAGGGCGACCGTGTCCACGCCGTGTTTGCCCAACTCCAAGCCCCCACCCCGCTGGCCGCGGCCAACTTGGACGCCCTGCCCCTGGATGCCGCCCGCGCCCAGCTGGGCCAGGCCTTCGATAAACGCCACGGTGGTTTTGGCGGCGCCCCCAAATTCCCCCACCCCGGCCACATCGAACGCCTGCTGCGTCACTGGCACGCCACCGGCGCCGCCGATGAGGCCGCCCTGGCCATGGCCACCCACACCCTGGACCAGATGGCGACGGGGGGGCTTTTCGATCACCTCGGCGGCGGCTTTTTCCGTTACGCCGTGGACGAGGGCTGGGAGATTCCCCACTTTGAGAAAATGCTCTGCGACAACGGCCCCCTGCTGGCCCGCTATGCGCAAGCCTGGCAAGTCACCGGGAAAGCGATCTACCGCACAGTCGCGGAAACCACCGCGGCCTGGGTGCAGCGGGAAATGCAAGGGCCGGAAGGGGGCTATTATTCCACCCTGGACGCAGACGATCCCGCCGGGGGCGAAGGGGCCTTTTACCTGTGGGACCGCCAAGAAATCGCCACCGTGCTGGGACCCGCCGACTCACACCTGTTCGCCACTTGCTACAGCCTGGACGAGACGCCCGATTTTGAGGGCCGCTGGCATCTGCGCCAGCGCGCCCCGCTCACCGTTCTCGGTCCACGCCTGGATCTGGCCCCGGCCGCTTTGGACAACCGCCTGCGCCGCGCCCGGGAACGTTTGTTCGCGGTGCGGGAAAGACGCCCCCGTCCGGCGCGGGACGAGAAAATCCTCACCGGCTGGAACGGCCTGATGATCAGCGCCATGGCCACCGCCGGGTGGCTGTTGGAGCGGGAGGACTACCTGGCCTCAGCCAGCCGCGCTTTGGATTTCATCCGCGCCGAACTGTGGCAAGAGGGCCGCCTCTGGGCCGTGTACAAAGACGGCCAGCGTCGTCAGGGCGCCTTTTTGGACGACTACGCCTTCCTCATTGACGGCATTCTGGCCCTCGCCCAGGCCCGCTGGCGCGATGGCGAACTGGATTTCGCCGCAGCCCTGGCGGATGTCCTGCTGGCCCGTTTTCAGGATCCCGCCGGCGGCTTTTTCTTCACCGCCGACGACCACGAGCCTCTCATCCACCGCCCCAAGCCCTGGGCCGACGACGCCACCCCCGCCGGCAACGGCATCGCCGCCCAGGCGCTGCTCCGCCTGGGTCAAGTGCTGGGACATGCCCCTTACCTGGAGGCGGCCGGGCGCACCGTACGCGCTGCCTGGAACGCCATGGGGCAACTGCCCCATGCCCACGGCAGCCTGCTGGGTGCCCTGGAGGCGCTGCGCTATCCTGCGGAATTGCTCATCATCCGGGGCGACGAGGAACGCTGCGCCCACTGGCGCAGGCGTCTGGCCCGCCGCTACGCGCCCCGGCGCTACAGCCTGGTAATCCCCCACGCCGCGGCGGCGCTGCCGGGCCGCCTGGCCCGGTGCCCGGCCGCCGGGGAATGGGTAGCCTACGTCTGCCGGGGCAGCCAGTGCGACCCCCCCTTAAATGACACCGCCGCCCTGGAGCGTCTCCTCACCGCCGGCGAGCACGGCGGGCCGTAGGCCGGGCGCTGGCGCCCCAGGGCGGCGCCCGCTACCATAGGGCGCCGGTTTCAGCGATCCGGCGCAGCCCATGATTCACACCCTTACTATCGAAACGCCCGGCTCCGGCCTGCACGAAATCACCGCCGCCATCAACACCATGCTGCGCGAAAGCGGGGCGGTGGAGGGCTTGTGCACCTTGTGCATCCAGCACACTTCCGCCAGCCTCTTGATCCAGGAAAACGCCGACCCGGCCGTCCGGCGCGACCTGGAGGCCTGGCTGTGCCGCCTGGCCCCTGAAGGCGACCCCTTGTACACCCACACCTCCGAGGGTCCCGACGACATGCCCAGCCATATCAAAGCCGCTCTCACCGCCACCAGCCTGGGCATCCCCTTTCAAAACGGGCACCTGTGCCTGGGCACTTGGCAGGGGGTGTTTCTGTGGGAACACCGCCGTCAGGGCAGCCGCCGCCGGCTCGTCGTGCATCTGAGCTAGCCGGAGGCCAGGCGGTGGGCGGCGCGGGTGGTCTCGGGCAGGCGAAAGCGGGTGGTGCAGCGCAGCACGTAATCGATGGCGGTGGCCAGGCTGATGCGGTGGCCGGAGGAAACATAAACGGGCCGCACCCCGCGGCGGGTGCGCAGCACGGCGCCGATGATCTCTTCCTTGTCCTTAAGGGGGGTCCAGTCCCCTTTTTCGTTGCCTGCCGGGCCATGGTGGCCCACCAGGCGGCTTTTGGCCACGCCGACGGCGGGCAGGTCCGTCAGCACGCCCAGGTGGCAGGCGAGGCCAAAGCGGCGGGGATGGGCGATGCCCTGGCCGTCGCAGAGCAATAAATCAGGCGGCGTGCGGAGGGCGTCCAGGGCCTTTAGCACCGCCGGCGCCTCGCGAAAGGACAGCAGACCCGGGATATAGGGGAAAGAAGTGGGAAGGCGGGCAATGGTGTGTTCCAGCGGCATCAGCCCGGGGAAGCCCAACACTACCACCGCCGCCCGGGTGATGGCGCCGTCTTGTTCAAAGCCCACGTCCACACCGGCCACCCGCTGCACCGTGGGCAAGCGGTCTTCGGTGATGACCCGGTGGCGCAGCGCCTGTTGCAGGGCCACGGCTTCGGCCGGGCTCGCCGGCCACGGCTGGTGCACCGGCCCCTTCAGCGCAGGTGGGCCTCTATGGCCCGGATGGCGGCCAGTTCATCTTCGGAGTACAAGCCCTCCATGGACTCACCCGCCCGCAACTGCCGGTGAGGCAGGGTCACCAGCTCCACCAAGTCGCGGGCGTTTTTGTCGTTTTTGTCCCACTCTCCCCGGGCCAGGGCCTTGAGGGTGGCGGCGTAGCTGTAGCCCCCGTCGCGAAACACTGTTTCCACAAAACGTTTTCTGTCCTCCGCCGGAAGCTGCATGGGGCTGGTGGGCAGGGCGTCAGCCAGGGCTTCGTATTCCGATGCCAGGGTCTGCAAGGTGGCCAGCCGGCCGACGGGGGCGGGTGTCTCCGGACCGCGGTCACAGGCCGTGACCAGGAGGGCCAGCATGATCATCCAGGCCGGGCGCGAGGGCATCACAGCTTCGCCCCCGCAGCCTGAAGCACACTGGCCACGTCCTGGTGGTCTTCCTTGAGGGCCAGTTGCAGGGGTGTCCAGTTGTCTTTGGTTTTAATGTTGTAATCAGCATGGTGCCTGAGCAGGGCGGCCGCCACGTCTTTGTATCCCCGGGCCGCCGCCCAGTGCAGCGCGGTCCAGCCGCCGTCTTCCTGGGCGTTGACCGACGCACCGCGTGCCAGCAGGGCCTGCACGGTTTCAAGATGCCCTTTCATGGCAGCGCGCATCAGCGGCGTCCAGCCGGAATCGTCGCGGACATCGATGTCGGCGCCACGATCCAGCAACAGCGTGACCAGCTCCGTATTGCCCATGCGGGCGGCGTGAATCAGGGCTGTCCAGCCGTAGTTGTTGCGCTCATTGATATCGGCGCCCTGATCCAACAGGGACACCACCGCCTCGCGGTCATCGTCCAACACCTTTTCCATCAAGGGCGTATTGTTGTCGCAGGCCGCCAACGCGGCGGCCAGGGCCGCGGGCAACAAGATCCGTCGTATCGGGTTCATGCTTGACTTGGCCATTGCTTGAACAAGCAGCTAATACTAGCAGGTTTTGTCTCGCGGCAGCGCGCATATCCCCCCGGCCGGTGACTCGGCTATAATAGCGCCGTTTCCACCGCCAAGCCGGAGCGGCCGCCATGAAAAATTTCAAATGTCCCCGTTGCCACGAAGCCTCTATCACCCCCAAAGAGAAATTGCGGGCCGCGTGGTGGGCGAATATTTTCTGTCCGGAATGCGGGGGCAAGGCCTGTGCTTACCCCTGGGTGATGGTGGTGGTGTTTGTGGCCCACAGTTGGAACATCGCCTGGTGGATCGGCATGTTCTACTACACCCACAACTACATGCATTTCGTCTACCTTGTTTTGGGCTGGGTCACCATTGATTACCTCAGCGTCACCTTCGTCCCGCTGGCGCGAATGAAGATGGCGCAGACAGCGGCGCCCAAGCCCCCTGCGGAGGCGGCGCCCCCTGAGGCGGGCTACGCCAAACCGGATTCGAAAACCAGCCATTCGTCATGAGCCGATAAGGCCGCTATGGCCCAGGTATTGGGGGTGGGTGTCGCCACCGTGGACATCATCAACACGGTGGCGGTTTATCCTTCCGAGAATGGGGAAGTGCGCGCCCTGGACCAACGCATTCTGCGGGGTGGCAATTGCACCAACACCCTGGTGGTGCTCAGCCTGCTGGGCCATCGCTGCACCTGGGCGGGCACCCTGGGGGACGATCCGGACAGCCGCCTCGTCATCACCGACCTCAGCGCCCACGGTGTGAACCTCGACCCCGTGTGCCGCGTCAGCAGGGCCAAGACCCCCGTTTCTTACATCACGCTGAGCCAGGCCACAGGCTCGCGCACCATCGTCCATTACCGCCAACTGCCAGAGTTCAGCGCGGAGGATTTTGCCCGCATTGACCTTGCGCCCTTCCAATGGCTGCACTTCGAGGGACGCCATGTCGCCGACACCGCCGCCATGTTGCAGCGTGCCGCGAAGCTTCGAACTGATGCCCCCATCTCGGTGGAAATAGAAAAACCCCGCCCCCATGTGCAGCGCCTGTTTCCCCGGGCCGACGTGCTGTTTTTTTCCCGCCACTATGCCGAGGCCTGCGGATTTGCGGACGGACCGGCGTTCCTCAAAGCCATGGAAGGTCTGGCACCGAAGGCGGAGCGGGTGCTGGCCTGGGGGGAGCGGGGGGGCTACGTGGCGCTGCCCGGGGAGGCTGAGCCCCTCCACGCGCCCGCCACCCCGTTGTCCCGGGTGGTGGATACCCTGGGTGCGGGCGATACTTTCAACGCCGCTTATATCGACGCCCGCCTGCGGGATCTGGCGCCCGCCGAGGCACTGACCCGGGCCTGTCTCCTCGCCGGAAGAAAATGCGCGCAGCGGGGTCTGGAAGTGGCGGACGCCGGGACGGGGGAGGGCAGTATGTCATGATTGAAATCTTCGACCGCAGAGGTTTTACGGTGTTGCTGAGCCTCCCCGGGGACAGCCTGCGGGAGGCAGCGCTGGCGGGGGCCGACCTGAACAATGCAAACCTGGTGGATTTGGACCTCCATCGGGCCGATTTCCGCCGGGCCCGGTTGCGGGATGCCGATTTCCGGCTGGCGCGGCTCCAGCACGCCCGGCTCAATGACGCCGATTTGTGCGGTGCTGACCTTTCCGGAGCGGATCTCAGCGGCGCGGACTTAAGAGGCGCCAAGCTTCTGGGCGCGCGCTTGTCCGGCGCCCGCCTGCAGGGCACCCGGGTCAGCACCGGCGCTCTGGGAATGGCGCTGGCGGAGGATACCGATTTGAGCGCAGTCATCACCGGCTGAAGCGCCCCGCCCGGCCCGTTAGCTGGTCTGGTTTTTGCACCTCCAGCTCGTGCCCCAGGGAACGCCGGAAGATTGACATGTACCGTCACCACTTCGGATTGCACTCCGATCCTTTCCAGCTTACGCCCGACACTCAACGCTTCTTTCCCGGTGCCATGCGTGGCGCCATTCTTGACGCGCTGTTCTACGTCCTGCGCAGCGGTGGCGGCTTCGCCAAAGTCAGCGGCGAGATCGGCAGCGGCAAGACCATGCTGTGCCGCATGCTGGGGGAGCGGCTGCGGAATCAGGCCACCGTGCTCTACCTGCCCCATCCCACACTTTCCCCTGATGAGCTGCTGCGCACCCTGGCGCGGGAACTCAAGCTCCCCTTGAACGCGGCGACCTTGCGCTACGAACTGTTGGGGGCGTTGCACGACGCCCTTATCGCCCGCCACCGGGATGGGCAAAACGTGGTGGTGCTGGTGGAGGAAAGCCAGGGCATGCCCCAGGAGACCCTGGAAGAACTGCGCCTGCTGTCAAACCTCGAAACCCAGCGGGCGACGTTGCTGCAAGTGGTGTTGTTCGGCCAGCCGGAGCTGGATCTGCGCCTGGCCCGGTCGGACCTGCAGGCGGTCCGGGCCCGCATCATCCACGGCTTTACCCTGCCCCCGCTGACCGCTTCTGAAATTCGCGACTATGTGGCATTTCGCCTGGCCCAGGCCGGCCACCGGGGTGAAGGGCTCTTTTCTGACCACGCCCTGCGCGTCTTGAGCCGCGCCAGCCGTGGTGTGATGCGCCGCATCAATGTGCTGGCGCATAAAGCCTTGCTTGCCGCTTACGCCGACACCAGCGCGCGGGTGGCGGGCGCCCATGTGCGCGCCGCCCGGGCCGATACGGCCCTTGGGGGGGGACAAGGCCAAAACAACCGGCAAATCCTGCGCCTGGGAGGCGCGACCATGGGCCTTATGGCCCTGGCGGCCAGCGCCTATGCCATTGTGTCGTCCCCCAGGCCAGGCAAGGTGGCGCTGATGACCGAGCCCGCAGCGCTGTCGGTCCCGACCGCCACCCCCGCACAAAGCACACCCTTTACACAACACCTGGCCGTCGCCCGCAGCCTGCTGCTGGGCCAGCCCCGGTTGTCGGGTTACACGATCCAATTGCTGCTCAGTGATTCGGACGACCCCGGGGATATGAACCGCTTCCTGCGGCAAGACGAGGTGGCGGCCCTCAGCGACAGGCTGCTGGTCTTTCCCACCCGGCTGAGGCAGGCCCGCCGCTGGGCCCTGGCGTACGGCCGTTTTGGCAGTTTGCGGGAGGCGCGTGCCGCCCTCGCGGCCCTGCCGCCGGGCCTGCGTCGTTACCGCCCATATGTGCGGGGTCTGGCAGCGGTGCAGGCTGAGGCACTGCGCCACGGCCTGGGGGTGCAGGGCAAGGCTCAGCTGCGCCGCAACAAGCCGTCGGCGTCTTCGCCAGGCTGAGGACGGGCGAACAAAAAGCCCTGCGCCCAGCCGCACCCGAGTTCCCGGAGCCGTTCCCACTGCACCGTGGTTTCCACCCCTTCCGCCACCACTTTCAGCGACAGGTTCTTCGCCAATAACAGGATGGTGTTGACCAGTTCCCGGCTGGCATCGTCCTGTTCCATGCCCTGGACAAAGGAGCGGTCTATTTTCAGGCCATCGAAGGGAAAGCGGTGGAGGTAGCTCAAAGACGAGTAGCCGGTCCCGAAGTCGTCGATGTAGATTTTCAGCCCCAGATCCTTGAGCGCGCGGAAGATGTCGCTGGCCTCCTGGGCGTTGTACATGATAACGCTTTCGGTGATCTCCAGGGCCACGGTGGCCGGATCCACCTCCAGTGAGCTCATGGTGGTCTTGATGTAGTCTACGAAGTTGTGTTGCCAGAACTGGCGCGGGGAGATGTTCACGTTGACCACCGTGTGGCGTTCTGGATATCGCTGTGCCCAGGTGCGCGCCTGGCGGCAGGCCTCTTGGAACACCCATTGACCAATGGGCACAATCAAGCCTGTCTCCTCCGCCACGGGAATGAATTCCGCCGGTGAGACCATGCCCTGCTCCGGGTGGATCCAGCGCAGCAGCGCCTCGAAACCGGTGATGCGCCGGTCTTTCAGGGCGACGATGGGCTGGTAGTGCAGGGTCAACTGCTCTGCCTGGATGCTCTTGCGCAGCTCCGTTTCCAGTTGCAGGCGGTTGACCGCTTTGTGATGCATGCTGCGGTCGAAAATCACGTAGCGCGACTTGCCCTGCACCTTGGCGAAATACATGGCGGTATCAGCATCGCGCAGCATTTCTTCTGCCTGCTGGTATCCCAGGTTGCTGAGGGTGATGCCGATGCTGACGGTGGCGAACACGTCCTGCCCCTGAATGCAGCTCGGCAGTTTGAGCCGTTCTTCCAGGCGCTGGGCAATGCGGGCGGCATCGGCCGGTTCATTGATCTCGGTCAGCAGCACGGCGAATTCATCGCCGCCCAGGCGGCTGACCACGTCACCCGCCCGCACCACAGCCTGGATCCGCCGGGCCAGGTCTTTGAGCAAGTCATCGCCGGCGAGATGGCCCAGGCTGTCGTTGACCACTTTGAAACGGTCCACATCGATGGCCATTACCGCAAAACAACGGCCGCTGTGGCGTTGCGCCTGAATCAGGGCGCGGCGCAGCGGTTCCATGAATCCGATGCGGTTGGTAAGCCCCGTGAGGGGGTCGTGCAAGGCGTCATGCAGCAGGCGCTGCTCGGCCTCCACCCGGTCGGTGACATCCCGCGCGGACAGGTAGATCAGCTGTTCATCCGCGTAGGCCACGGCCCGGCAGGACAACCAGCGAAAATTCCGCTCGCGATGCCGGAAACGCACTTCGCATTCGCTGCGGTCCTTGCTTACGGTGAGCTGCTTCAGTGCGGTTTCCGCTTTCTCCCGGTCGTCTTCATGCAACAACGAGCGCAGGTCCCGCCCCACCAGGGCGCTGCCGTCGTAACCCAGGCTATGGGCCCAGGCCCGGTTTACTTGTCTAAAGCAGCCGTCGAAGCCGATGACAGCCATGAGATCCAGGGACAGGTCAAAAAACCGGTCCCGCTCGCGCAACGCATCGCGCAATTCCGCCGTCAGCAGAGCCTGGGACACCAGCGGTGTATAGCGTTCCGCCAGTTTCACATGCGCAGGGCCGAAATAGCGGGCCTCGGGGTGGGTGCAGACCAAGATGGCGGGATGGGCCTCGCCCCGCAGGCGCAAGTGCAAGGCGGAGGCCGTGCCGGCCCGCAGCTCGGGCGCCTGGGCCTGCCACTCCGGCACCAGCCCCACGTCGAAGGCCGCCACGGGACGGCCCGCCAACACCCGGCTGAAAAGAGACTGGGGTTGCCACCGGCTGCCGACAAAGCGCCGTGCAGTGCTGACGATGGGCGTGAAGCTGCCGTCGTCCTGCACCCCGAGAATAAAGCCCTCGTCAAAGGCGAGCAGATTACGCAACACGTCCAGAATCGCCGCAAACAGCGTATCGGTGTCTTCCGAGAAGGTGATGGCCTTGAGGCCCTCCACCAGGGCCTCGCTCTCCAGGCGCAGCTCATGTTCGCGCTGGCGCGCCCGCTCCAGATCAAGCAGCGTCTCCAGCATCAATTCAGGGCGGGCCACCAGTGATGTTCTCCGACTCTACTTGCGAAACAACAGGACTGAAATCATCAAATTGCCGTGGCGGTTTTCACCGCCAACGAAACAGCCTTGTTCACCGAAGGTGAACAGACCGAGAAAGGGTGTTCCAGGCAGGGCCGAGCGCAAGCCCTCCACCACCTCATCCATGCGATCCTGTACCGTGAGCATGCAGCCGGCGCAATAGACCACCAGGGCACCGGCGACTTCATCCGCCCTGGCGTCGTAGGTGTCCAAAGCGGCAGCCGCCACGCGTCCGGCGCGGCTTACCAGGCTGTCGACGGTGCCCTCCATAAATACGATATCGTCACCTTCCGCGATATCAGTAAACAGGCTCAGCCCGTCCTGGGCGGTCACCGCGTCGGGGTGGGAGAGCTGGTAATAGGGCACGCCACCCACCTTGCCCACCTCCCGCGCCAGGGGGTGCAAGGTGGTGCGCGCCAGCACATTGCCACCGCTGCCGAGCACGTCGGAAAATTCCCCGCCGCACCAGTCGTTGTACACCCTGGCCGCGGGCTGGCCGTCGATCTCCAGCAGTGTGCGCCCTTCGGCCCGGGTCACCGTGCCCCGTTTGGCGGTGGGCTCGTAGCCGCTGTGAAACCCCCACAACAGCTCACGGCTGGGAAACATGGCGGCCACGGTTACCGCATCGCTGAACACCTCCCCGTTGGCCAGCTGGCGCCAGTTGCCCGTAACCGTGTTGTCCGCCGCCGAACCGCCGACAATGGGGACGTCCCGGCCAATCACCTCGCTGATGCCGGCGATGACCTGTTCCTCCTGCCCCGGTGCGGCCGTGAGCCACACCAGGGCCGGCACTTCGCCGGCGCAATCGGCCTGAGTCAGTGCCTGACGCATGGCAGCTTTGGCGGCGCGCCGGGCGTCGCTGCCCAGCACCGCGGCACCGACGCCGTAGCGGCCATCAGGGTCACGAACGCCAAACAGGCCCAGGCCGCTGCCGTCCCGGCCGTGAAAGCCTTCTTCAGTCATCACTCCCAGGCAACTGGTCCCCCCCTGTATGGGGACCACGGGCGCCAGGGCGCGCAAGGTGCTGAGCACCTGTTCCAGGTCGTAGGCCACGGTGCCGTACACGCCCATGAAGGAAGGCGTCCCGCCCAGTTTGTCCTTGAGCGCCTGGTAGGCCGATTCCACCGAATCGTCCACGCCTTCATCCGTCGTCCAAGTAGTCGCGATCTTCACACGTCACCTCCTCAGGATTGCTGACGTTCGATTTGGTAATCATAGATTGTAAAGAGGCGCTGCGGGGAGACTGGACATACAGGCTTGTTGAAAAACTCGCTTTTCAACAAGCTGTGAACGGTGTGGGAATGCACCGTCATGTTTTAAGCTTAACGAGGACGAGTCATTGAACAGGCGAGGCCGCTGCAAACCGCGTATGCGGCTGCCGGCCTTGAAAAAAGGCCAGGAAGGCTTTTTTCAACATTCTGCTAGACGGGGGCCAACAGGCGGAAGATCCTTCAGGGCTTGCGGTCGTAATCGTAGTCCAGGTAGGAAATCCGGGGAGCACCGGCGGCATGGCTCACCCCCAGGGTGATTCGTCCTGAGAAGGTCTGGGGCGGCCGCCGCTGGCTTTCGCTCACGACGATGGCGAAGCGCCCCTCCCCCCGCAGCTCATCAGCGCCCGTGCGGCGCCAGGCGATGTCGCTGATTTCGATCCGGCGGGACTCGGTGGCGGCGAACAGTTGCTCATAGGCTGAAGCAATCGCGCCGCGGTCCCGGCTTTGGTTTACCGTTACATCCTGGTCGAACAGTGCCATCAGGGCCTGGGGGTCACCCCGCCTATAGATATCAATGAAGCGGTCCAACAGGGCCTCCACCGGCTTCCCGGGCAGAGCGGGGCCGTCGCTGCCGGTGTGGGCCACCGGGACTACGCCACGTCCTGAGGAAGACGGCCGCGACAGTGCCAGCCGCGGCGCCACGACGCCGCTTTGAGGCAGGGCAGCCGGGCTGGCCGCAGGAGACGCCGCGTGCGGGGCCACTTTTGCCACGATGGACCTCAGCCAGGCGGGCTCAGCACTCCACAATGCCACCAGCCCCAAACCGACCACCAACAGCAGAATACCGCTCCAGCGCCGCGGTCTTGGGGGCGCGGGCGGCTCTTCCGCTTCAGGCGGGGATGGGCGCCCGGCCATGTCCTGCCAGGGCGGGGGGCCAACGGCAACCTGGGGTTTGGTGGGTGGTGGCGGCTCTTGAAGAGGGACATGTTCCTGATCAGGCGCGGGCGGCGGGCCGGCGGAAGGGGCCGGACCGGGTGTGTGTGACGCCGCGGCAGGCGCGACGGCGGGAGCGGGTGCCAGTGTTGCAGGGGGGGGCGACGCCGGCGCGGGCGCTTCGCTTTTCTCTGACCCTTGCGGCGCGGATGTTCGCGCAGGCTCGGGACGGGCCGCCGGGGGCGTCGCTGCGGTGAACGTTTCCTCCCGCGGGGGAGGTGGCGGCGGTTCCTGGTTGAGCAGTTCGCCACCGAATTCCATGTTCATTTCATCCACCACGGCGCGCACCACCTGCTCGTCGATCTGGTGCAGACCTTCCATGCCGCCGAACAACAACAGGCGTTCACACAAGGTGTTTACGCGGCGCGGCACACCGCCGCTGAAATGGTGAATGGCGTGGAACGCTGCCGGGGTAAAAGCCGGATCGCCCACCCAGTCCACGCACCGCAGGCGATGCTCAACATAGCCGGACAACTCCGCCGCCGCCAGGGGTTGGAGATGATGGGCGACCAGCACCCGCTGGCGGAACTGTTCCATATCCGGCCGGCCAAGCAGGTCGCGCAAGGGCGGCTGACCCAGGAGCACCACCTGCAAAAGGGGATGATCGCCACTGTGCCAGTTGGTCAGCATGCGCAGCTCTTCGAAGGAGGCGGGGGGGAGATTGTGGGCCTCGTCCACCAGCAGCAGGGCGCGACGGCCATCGCGGCAGACGCGCAAAAAGCCACTTTGCAGCGTGTGCAGCAAACCGCCTTTGCTGCCGCTCATGGGCAGGCCGAAACTGTCTGCCACCATGGTGAGCAAGTCGTCGGGCGCCAGTTGGGTGGTCACCAACGTGCCCACCACCCATTCCCGGGGAGGCACTTCGGCAAGCAGGGTGCGTACCATCAGCGTTTTGCCGGTGCCAGGCTCCCCGGTGAGCACCACAAAGCCTTCGCCCTGATGCAGGCCATAGCGCAGATAAGCCAGGGCACGCTGATGGGTGCGGCTGGTATAGTAAAACTTCGGGTCGGGACTCAGGCGGAAGGGCTTGGCGCTGAGGCGGTAAAAAGATTCGTACATGACTCTTTCCAATTCGTCCGACTGCGTAGAGTTCTTGTGTATTCCACGCCATCGGGAAGGTTCTGCTTGATGCGGCAGTTGCGTCCTTGCCATCCCGACGCCGCCGTTATCCATGCTATCGTCCCGGGGTGACAGTTCTCCACCGGTTCGCCTCGACACTTTGCAGGATTAACGATTTTGGGAAGGCTTTAGACTACATGAGCGTCAAGAAAAACGCACGAACTCCCGCCGCGCCAGCCGAGGAGGAAAAACGCATCCGCTTGGACAAGTGGCTGTGGGCAGCGCGCTTTTTTAAAACCAGAGCCTTGGCCAGCGAGGCCGTCAACGGGGGTAAAGTGCATTTGAACGGCAAGCGCATCAAGCCCGCCCACACCGTCTGCCCGGGGGATGAGTTGCGCATACGCAAAGGCCCGGTTGAATTCGTTGTGCGGGTGCAAAAGCTCAGCCGCCGGCGTGGCCCCGCCAGCGAAGCGGTCTTGCTTTACGAAGAAACCGAAACCAGTCGCGCGGCCCGCGCCCTCGCCACCGAGCAGCGACGGGTTGAAGCCTCTCGCAATCCTCACCCCAAGGGCCGGCCCAGCAAGCGGGACCGGCGCCAGATTCACCGTTTCAGCGGCAAAGGTGTTTGAGTCTGACGATCAGGCTGCGCCGTCGCGGGTCTCAGCGGGTAAACTGTCACGCACGGCGAGATAAAGCAGCGCGTTGCTGGCGGCATTGACAGGATTGAGGCGCACGCCGACGCGGTAGTTTTCAT
>DRLM01000150.1 GCA_011375345.1 Gammaproteobacteria bacterium | reverse complement strand
TCGTGCTCTTGACCCTCATGGAGGAAAAAGAGAAGATCCCATTTTCCGGGCGCATCGTCTGGCTGACGCCCAAGGCCGCCCAGGGTAACCGTACCCCGGGCATCGGGGTGCAGTTCGGTGACGATAATGCGGGGAAGATGGTCAGAAGCAAGATCGAAACCTATCTTGCCGGCGCCTTGAAATCCGAGCGCCACACCCAGACCATGTAACACCCGGACCGCGCCCCTTCGTACCTTCGGTATTTCCCAGGTGCCGAAGCTTCGCACTTCGGTTGTTGTCAGCGCCCTCTTTATGCTCGTCGATTCCCACTGCCATCTGGACAGGCTTGATTTCGAAGCCCTGGGCCAAAGCCTGGATGAAACGCTCGCTTTCGCCCGGAAACAGGGGGTGAGTCATATGTTGTGCGTTTCCATAGGCATGAGCACCGTGGAGGCGGTGCGCCGCCTGGCTCATCTCCACACTAATGTTTTTGCTTCCGTGGGTTCCCATCCCAGCGAGCAGAAAGGCGAGGAACCCGGCGTCGCCCGCCTGGTTCAGCTTTCCGATGATCCGGCAGTGGTCGCCATCGGTGAGACCGGCCTGGATTACCATTATTGCAAAGGCGATCTGGAATGGCAGCGGCAGCGCTTCCGCCACCATATCCGCGCGGCGCGGGAGATTGGCAAGCCGCTGATTGTCCACAGCCGTGATGCGGAAGAGGACACTTTGCGCATCCTGAGGGAAGAGCGCGCCTTTGAAGCCGGCGCGGTGTTGCATTGTTTTACCGGCACTATGGACATGGCACTCCAGGCAGTGGACATGGGACTGTACGTGTCCTTCTCCGGTATCGTCACCTTCAAAAACGCCGGCAGCCTGCGTGCCGTGGCGCGCGCGCTGCCTGCGTCTGCCCTGCTCGTTGAAACCGATGCCCCTTATCTCACCCCGGTACCGCTGAGGGGTAAACCCAACCAGCCCGCCCATGTGCGCCATGTGGCAGAGTGTGTGGCGACCTGCCGGAATGAGTCGCTTGATACGCTGGCCGATGTGACCACCAACAATTTCTTTACTCTTTTCAAACACGCCCGGCGGGCATAGTCAGGCCAGCTGATCGGCCAGCCGCCGGTAGCTGGCCAGGCGGGCACTGGCGATATCGCCGCGGCGGCTGGCCTCTAGCACGGCGCATTGCGGTTCACCCCGGTGCAGGCAGTTGTGGAAACGGCACTGGTTTTGGTACCGGGCGAATTCCACAAAGCCCCGGGCCAGATCCCGCCGCCCGATGTGCCACAATCCGAAGGCCCGCACGCCGGGGGAGTCGACGATATCGCCCCCCTGGGGCAGGTGATAAAGGGAGGCCACGGTGGTGGTGTGACGGCCGTGGCGGCCGGTGGCGGCCAGTTCGCCCACGCGGATATCCGCCTGTGCGGGCATCAGCCATCTGATCAACGATGATTTCCCCACCCCGGACTGGCCCACAAAGACCGAACGCTGGTCGCGCAGCTTGGCGACCAGCGCGTCCAGGCCGGTTTTTGTTTTCACGCTGGTGAGCAGGGCCGGATAACCGATACGGCGATAGCGCAGGGCGTAATTGTCTATGACCTGCCGGGCGTGTTCCCGCAGGCGGTCAATCTTGTTGAAGACAATGCAGGCCTGGATGTGGCTGAGTTCGGCAGCCACCAGATAACTGTTGAGCAGGTCTTCATCCGACCCCGTCAGGGGCGGGCCGGCGGCGCTGGGAGCGACCACCACGATGAGCTGACCCACATTGGCAGCCAGGGGACGCAGCCTGCCGCGTTCATCGGGCCGGGCCAGGATATTCTCCCGCGCCAGCAGCGCCGTGATGAGGGCTTTGCCCCGGCTTTGTTCCTGCCACAGGACACGGTCTCCGCACACCAGCTGCGCCAGCTTCTTGGGTATGTGAACGCGACGACAAAGGCCCGCATCGTCTTCGATGTCGGCGCTGGCGCCAAAGCGGCGCAGTACCGTGCCTCGCCGGGCTGCTGTCACGGCGCTGCGGGGGGAGCGTGTCATGGGTGTTTTTCCGGCACTGGGTTGTTCAGACAGCCATTGACTGCAAACGGCGGATGCGCAGCGGCGCGGGGGGATGGGAATCGTGATACGCGGAATAACAGGGGTCGGGCGTCAGCGTGGCGGCGTTTTCTTCGTACAATTTCACCAGGGCACGAATCAAATCCTCCGGGTTGCTGCAGCGGGCGGCGTATTCATCGGCTTCGAACTCGTGTTGGCGTTGCCAGTGGCTGCTCAAAGGTCGCAGCACAGCGGTAAAACTGGGGCTGATCAGGAGAAACAGCAACAAGGCCATGTGCGCCGAGGGGCGCTCCACACCCAGCCCCCGGAAGAACCAGTCAGCGCCGCAGGCCCAGCCCAGCAGGGCGAAACCGGCCAGGCTGCCGAGTGCCATCCAGGCCAGTCGCTTTTGCACATGCCGGTGTTTGAAGTGACCCAATTCATGGGCCAGGACGGCTGTGATTTCCTTGTGGCTGAGGGAGGCCAGCAGGGTGTCGAAAAACACGATGCGCTTCTTGGCGCCGAAGCCGGTGAAATAAGCGTTGCCGTGGCTGGAACGCCGGGAGCCGTCCATGACGAAAATGCCACCGCTTTTGAAGCCGCTGCGTTCCAGCAGCCCGGTGATGCGTGTGCGCAGTTGTTCGTCATCCAGTGGTTTGAAGTCATTGAACAGGGGGGCAATGAATTCCGGATACGCCCACAGCATCAAGGCCACGAAGCTCATCCACACGCCCCAGCCCCACCACCACCACGTGGCGCCGGCGCTGTCCATGAGCACCAATATCACGGCGGCGACAGGGGTGCCGATGGCCACGGACAACGCGGCTTTTTTGAGGGTGTCGACCGCATAGAGGCGGGGCGTGACGCGGTTGAAACCGAAGCGCTGTTCTATGATGAAAGTGCGGTACAGATCCACGGGCAGATCCAACAGGCCCATGATCAGGAAAGCGCTGAGGATCACGCCCACGCCCGTGGCCACCGGCCCCCACGCCAAAGCGCGCCAGGCATTGTCGATGATGTTTAGACCGCCCCCCAGGGTCCACAGCAGCAACAAGCCCGCGCCCAACAGCAGGTCCAGGCGTTCCAGCCTGACCTGGGCGCTGTTGTAGTCCGCCGCCCGTTGATGGTCCTCCAGTGTGACGGTGTTGCGAAAGGCTGTGGGAACCTGGTGCCGGTGATGGCGCAAGGCGGCCAGCTGGCGCGTGGCCAGATACCACAGCCCGGCGGTGCTGCCGGCCAGAAACAAAAGGAACACGGCGGTGAATGCATTCATGTCAGCTTTCGATGGCAGGGTGGGTGTGAGCGTATTAAACTAACTGACCGTGGCTGTTCAACACAAGCGCAGCAGGGGCATTGCATCGGATCATTGAAGGACGCGGAGCACCATTACGATGGCCCAAGATACGAATAACCTGGTTTGGATCGACCTGGAAATGACGGGCCTGGACACGGCTCGCGATTACATCATCGAACTCGCCACTGTGGTGACTGACAGCGACCTGCACATCGTGGCCGAGGGACCGGTGCTGGCCATCCACCAAAGCGACGGGGTGCTGGCGGCCATGGACGAGTGGAACCAGACCCAGCACCGCCGCTCCGGTTTGATCGACCGGGTCCGTGCCAGCACGCTCAACGAAGCGGAAGCCGAGCGCCAGACCCTGGCCTTTATCTCCCAACACGTGCCTCCCAACACCTCCCCCATCTGCGGCAACAGCATCTGCCAGGACCGCCGTTTCCTGGCGCGCTGGATGCCGGACCTGGAACGCTACTTCCACTATCGTCACCTCGATGTGAGCACCATCAAGGAACTGGCCCGCCGCTGGGCGCCGGCGGTCTACGAGGGCTTCAAAAAAGACAGCAGCCACTTGGCCCTGGACGACATCCGCGACTCCATCGCCGAACTGCGCCACTACCGCGAGCAGTTCTTCCGCCTGTCCTGAGCCCGCACCCGGACCACGGCGCCCGGGCCCTGCGCGTGGCAGGCCAGGGCCCAGGCCACGTGTTCACGCACCAGCGCCGAAGGATGCTGCTGCCGCCGGCGGAGCGCCGCCACCACGGCGGCATCAGGCGGCGGTACATTGCCCAGGGCCACGGCGATGTTGCGCAGCCAGCGCTCATAACCGAGGCGGCGAATGGCGCTGCCGGCGGTGTTTTGCAAAAACGTTTCCTCCGACCAGCCGAACAGCTCCACCAGCCGGGGCGCGTCCAGGCCGTGGCGGGGGCGGAAATCCGCCTCGGCGCTGGAGGGCGCCGCGCGGTTCCAGGGGCATACCAGCTGGCAGTCGTCGCAGCCGTAGATCCGGTTACCCAGCCGGGGGCGCAAGACTTCTGGAATGCTGCCGTGGTGCTCGATGGTGAGGTAGGCGATGCAGCGGCGCGCGTCCAGTTGATAGGGGCCCACAAAGGCCGCCGTGGGGCAGGCGTCGAGACAGGCGCGGCATGTGCCGCAATGAGCAGTGGCGGGCGCGTCCACGGGCAGGGGCAGATCGGTGTAAATCTCTCCCAGGAAAAACCACGAACCGCAATCCCGCTGCAGCAAGTTGGTGTGCTTGCCGATCCAGCCCAGGCCGGCTTTCTCCGCCAGGGCTTTTTCCAGCACCGGGGCGCTGTCCACAAACACCCGGCAGCCGAACTCACCTGCGTGGGCGGCAATGCGTCCGGCCAGTTTTTGCAGGCGCTGGCGCAGCACCTTGTGGTAGTCCCGCCCCAGGGCGTAGCGGGACACATAACCGCGCCCGGCATCGTGTAACACAGCCCAGGGGTCAGTACCCGTGGGGGGGAAGTAATTCATGCGCGCGCTGATCACCCGCAGCGTGCCCGGCACCAGCTCGGCCGGGCGGCTGCGCTTGCTGCCGTGGCGGGCCATGTAGTCCATGGTGCCGTGACGGCCCGCCGCCAGCCATTGCTGCAGGCGGGCCTCGTGTCCTTTGAGGTCGGTATCGCTGATGCCGAGCTGGGCAAAGCCCAGCTCCCGTCCCCAGCTTTTGATGGCCGCGGCCAGGGTGTTCCAGGCCTCGCCGCCCGGCTTCTCCGGCGTCTCCATAGCCGCTATGATACGCGCCATGACCGCCCTGCCCCAGGCCCTTTATCGCGCCGCGGAAGTGCGCGAGCTGGATCGCATTGCCATCCACGAGATGGGCATCCCCGGCATTACCCTGATGAACCGTGCCGGCGAGGCGGTATGGCGCCAGTTGCAGGAGCGCTGGCCGCGGGCGCACCGCATCGTGGTGCTGTGCGGCACCGGCAACAACGGTGGCGACGGCTTCGTGGTGGCCCGCCTGGCGCGGGAGGCGGGACGGGCGGTCAGTGTTTCCGTGATCGGGGAAGAAAGCGCCATCGGGGGTGATGCCCGCCATGCCTTCGAGGCCATGGTGGACGCCGGGGTGCGGCCCCGGATCCTGGATGTGCCGGCGCTAGAGGAAGCGGACGTCCTGGTGGATGCCCTGCTGGGCACCGGCCTGGACCGTCCTCTCGCCGGCGCTCCTGGGGCCGCCGTGACCGCCATCAACGGGGCCGGGCGGCCAGTCATTGCCGTGGATGTTCCCACCGGGCTTCATGCCGACACGGGCCGGGTCTTGGGCGTGGCCGTGAGGGCCTGCCACACGGTCACGTTCATCGGCCTCAAACAGGGCCTCTTCACCGCCACGGGACCGGAGTTGACCGGCACCCTGAGCTATGACGACTTGGGCATTCCCGCGGCGGTCTTTGCCCGGGTGCCCGCGGCGGCGTTGCGGATTGTGCCGGCGGCGCTGGCCGCCTGGCTGCCGCCCCGCCCGCCCGGCGCCCACAAAGGCCAGTTCGGCCATGTGCTGGTGGTGGGGGGGGCACCGGGCATGGGCGGCGCTGCCCGTCTGGCCGCCTGCGCGGCGGCTCGCAGCGGCGCCGGACTGGTGAGCATCGCCACCCATCCTGAACACGCCCATGCCGGGATGGTGCTGCAGCCCGAGCTCATGTGCCATGGCATCAGCGTGGCGGCTGAACTTGAGCCCTTGCTGGCGCGTGCCACCGTGGTGGTGGTGGGTCCGGGGCTGGGACGCGGTGCCTGGGCCCGGTCCTTGTTGTCCCGTATCTGGCAGGCGCCCCAGCCCCTGGTGGTGGATGCCGACGCCCTCAATGCCCTGGCTGCGGCGCCCCGGCGCCGGACAGATTGGGTGCTCACCCCTCATCCCGGCGAGGCGGCCCGCTTGTTGGGCAGTACAGCCGCGGCAGTGCAGGCGGACCGTTTCGCTGCCGTGCGTGCCCTGCAGGCGGAATACGGCGGGGTGGCGGTGCTCAAGGGCAACGGCACGGTGATCTGCGCCGGAGACGGCCCCCTGGCCCTGTGCGACCGGGGCAATCCCGGCATGGCCAGCGGCGGCATGGGCGATGTGCTGAGCGGCCTTGTCGGCGGCCTGCTGGCGCAAGGCCTGGCGCTGTCTGCGGCGGCGCAGGCGGGAGTGTATGTCCACGCCCTTGCCGGTGACCGGGCGGCGGGAGAACAGCCCCGGGGCATGGTGGCCAGCGATTTGTTGCCCGAGATCAGGGTGGGGGTCAATCCCCGGTGAGCACCTTGTTTCTGGCCGATGAGGCCCAGACCCTGGCCGCCGGGGCCTGTCTGGCCCGGGTGTGGGGACGACGCGGCGGCGTGTTCTTTCTGCTGGGAGAGCTGGGTGCGGGCAAGACCACCTTGGTGCGTGGTGTGCTGCGGGCCTACGGTCACGCGGGGGCGGTCAAGAGCCCCACCTACAGCCTGTTGGAGTCCTACCGCATCGGCGGCTTCAGGCTGCACCATCTCGATCTGTATCGCCTGAATGATCCGGAAGAACTGGCGTACCTGGGGTTTCGCGACCTGCTTGATGGGGACGCGCTGCTGCTGATCGAGTGGCCGCAGCGGGGTGAGGAGGCGCTGCCCGTCGCCAACCTGCAGATGGAACTGGAGCAGCGTGCAAACGGCCGGGTACTGCGGCTGAGCCCCGCCGGCGCTGATGTTGCGCGGGTAGCGGCGGCATTGGCGAGTTGTCTGCGGGCCCATCGGCACGACGGTGGGGAAGGCATGCCGCTTGATTATCTGGCGAATGTGACGAAAAAGACTCAATCAGGGAAGGGATAGGCTCAGACAGTTAATAATTTGCTTTAGAAAGCTTGCGTATCAGACGGCCTTTGGGTATACGTTTATGGAGGACAGAACAATGAACAAGGCCGCGTTCCGAATTCTTTTACTGTGCTGCTGTTGCCTGGGTCCCGGGGTCTACGCCGGTCAGGCCCAGATCCAAGGCGTCAAGCTGTACGCCGTGGAGGGCGGCGAACGGGTGGTGTTTTCACTCAACAAGAAAGTCAGATACAAGCTCTTTGTGTTATCCGATCCCGAGCGTGTGGTAATCGACTTCCTCGACGCTCGCCTCAAGGCCTCCACCAGAAAACTGAACTACCGCGACAGCACGCTCGCGCGCATCCGGTCCGCCCCCCGACGGCGGCATGATTTGCGCGTGGTGCTGGATTTGAAAGCCAAGCATGTCCCCAAGAGCCAGTGGCTGCCTGATCCCGGCGGTCGTGGCTATCAGCTCCACATCGACCTGAAACCGGCAGCCGCTGCACCGGCCAGGCCCCGGGTGGTGAAAGCCCCGCTCACGCCGGAGGCACCGGCGCAGCCTCACCCCAAGAACCGGCCACTCAGCAAACCCCGGCCCGCCAAACCCGCGCTGCGCGACGTGATTGTTGCCGTGGATGCCGGGCACGGCGGGAGTGACCCCGGTGCCCAAGGCCCTCGCGGCACGAAGGAAAAAGACATCACTCTGGCCATGGCGCGCAAGCTGGCGGGCCTGATCAACAAGGAGCCGGGCATGCGCGCCGTGATGATTCGCGACGGCGACTACCGGGTCAGGCTGCGTACCCGCATCGAGCGGGCGCGCAAGCACAAGGCCGATTTGTTGGTGTCCATCCATGCCGATGCCTTCCGTGATCCCCGCGCCCATGGGTCGTCTGTCTACGTTTTGTCCCGCAAGGGGGCCAGCAGTGAAGCGGCGCGGTGGCTGGCGGCGTCGGAGAATGCCAGCGACCTGATCGGTGTGGATATGGATGGCACCGATGATGAGGTGCTGCGCGAAGTCATTTTTGATTTGTATCAGGACGCCACTGTACAGGACAGCATTTACGCCGGCGGCAAAGTGTTAAAACATCTGCGTGCCGTAAGCAGACTGCACCGGCCCGGCGTGGAGCATGCGCCGTTTGCGGTGCTCAAGGCGCCGGATGTGCCGTCCATCCTGGTGGAGACGGCTTTTATCTCCAACCCCGAAGAAGAGGCGCGGCTGCGTTCCGGTGCCGGGCAACAGCGCATGGCCCGCGCGATTTTTCAGGGCATCCGCGATTATTTCCACGACAATCCTCCCCGTGGCACCAAGCTGGCGGCTATGAATCAGGAGCGTCGCCATGTCATCGCCCGCGGTGACACACTGTCGAAAATCGCCGGGCGCTATGGCGTGAGCGTGGCCACCCTCAGGGCGGCCAACGGGTTGCGCAGCGATCGTTTGTTCGTGGGCAATGTGTTGCGTATCCCGCTGCTGGATGGCGGTTGAGTCCAGCCCGCCGCGCCACGCTTTTTCTTTCGCTATAATCCCCCCACCCTTGTCGCTGCGTTCGCGCGCCTGTTTTATGCCTCCAAAACGCATACAAGTCCTCCCCGGGCAACTGGCCAATCAAATCGCCGCCGGCGAAGTGGTGGAACGTCCCGCCTCGGTGGTAAAAGAGTTGCTGGAGAACAGCCTGGACGCCGGTGCCCGCTGCATTGAAGTGGATGCGGAACAGGGCGGCATACGCTTGGTTCGGGTGCGGGACGACGGTCGCGGTATTCACCGGGATGACATGATCAGGGCGCTGCAACGACATGCCACCAGCAAGATTGCGAGTTTCGACGATCTGATGGCCGTGGCCAGTCTGGGTTTCAGGGGCGAAGCCCTGCCCAGCATCGCCTCGGTGGCGCGTTTCAGCCTGACCTCCCGGTTCGAAGGAGAAGAGAGGGCCTGGCGCATCAGTGGTTCGGGAGGTGAGGTGAACGGCGGACCTGAACCTGCGGCGCACCCGTTTGGCACCACCATCGAGGTTCGGGATCTGTTTTTCAACACGCCGGCCCGGCGCAGGTTTCTCCGCACCGGGCGCACCGAATATCAGCATCTCGAAGAAGCCGTCAAACGCATCGCCCTGAGCCGGCACGATGTGCAAATCAGTTTGCGTCATCAGGGCAAAGCCGTCTACAGCCTGAAGCCGGCGCCGGACCGGCCCGGGCAAGAGCGGCGGGTGGCAGCCTTGTTGGGCCAGGCGTTTATGGAAAACGCGGTGCACGTGGATTTTTCCACCGGGCCGCTCAGGCTGCGCGGCTGGATCGGCCTGCCCGGTTTTGCCCGCGGCCAGGCGGATATGCAATATTTTTACGTCAACGGCCGCATCGTGCGCGATCGTCTGGTGAGCCACGCTGTCCGCCAGGCTTATCAAGACGTGCTCTACCAGGGCCGTCATCCCGTTTATCTTTTGTATTTGGACACGCCGCGGGAAGACGTGGACGTGAATGTGCATCCGACCAAGCACGAGGTGCGTTTCCGCGAAGGCCGCACTGTGCACGATTTTCTGTTCCGGGGCCTGACAGACGCCTTGGCGCAGGTGCAACCCGGCGTGAGTGCGTACGCCGCTGCGCCCCCTTCTTCCCCCCCAGCCGCGCAAACCGGCCGGACCACCGCGCCGTATTCCTCACAAAGCCCCATGCCGTTGGCGGTGCGTGATCAGATGGCGGCCTATACCGCCCTGCATCCGGCGGGAAAAAATGTGCCACAGTCCACACCGGCCACTCCACGCCTGGAGCCGGAGGCGGCGGACGGACAGCTCCCGCCTTTGGGTTACGCCATCGCGCAATTGCACGGCATTTACATCCTCGCCCAGAACGCCGCCGGCCTGGTATTGGTCGACATGCACGCGGCCCACGAGCGCATTGTTTACGAGCGCTTAAAGCAGGACCGTGAGGCCGGCAATGTGGTGAGCCAGTCGTTGTTGGTGCCCGTCAGCGTGGCGTTAAGTCCGGCCGAGTCGGCGCTGGCGGAAGAATACAGCCCCACCTTTGCGGAACTGGGTTTCGATATCGCCCGCCTGGGGCCCACCGACTGGGTGGTGCGGCAAGTGCCCGCCCTGCTGCAAAACGCTGACCCTGCCCAGCTCCTGCGCGACATGATTGCCGATTTGAGCACCATGGGTGCCAGCCGCCGCGTGGAAGAACAAAGCAATGCGGTATTGGCGACAGTGGCGTGTCACGGTGCCGTGCGCGCCCACCGGCAGTTGACGGTTCCGGAAATGAATGCCTTGCTCCGCGACATGGAAGGCACCGAACGCAGCGGCCAATGCAATCATGGCCGGCCGACCTGGGTGCAGCTGAGCATGGAAGAACTGGACCGCCTGTTTTTGCGGGGCCGCTGAGAACGCGAACGCCGCGCCGGGCGGCAGCGAACTGCCCGGGGGAGGGCTTAGGGTGGAGTGCGAAAGCTTGCCGCGGGCACCAACCGGCCTCAAGCTTCCTGAGGGATATCAAGGGTAAAGGCATTCCTGCTAGACAGACAGCCTCCGCAAGCGCGAATCAGGGGCGCTGTTTTGCCAGACCTCGTCGAAAAACGTACGCAAACGTCTGGCTTCCAGCGGTGCATGAAAGCAGGCCCAGCCTTTGAAACGATCCGCCTGGGCCTGGTGCACCACACCGCTGGTATCTGCAATCAAAAAGGCCTCGTGGTACTCCGCATAGTCTTCGGGCGGCGTGCGGAAGTGAATAAAACTGCTCAAGCGCTGCGCGAGATTGATCAGGCGGTGTCCTTCGGCGGCGGCGCGGCTGGAGTCCTTCACCAATACCCGGATCAGCGCCCCCCGCCGCGACGTCACCAGCTGTCGCACCGCATCAACGAAGGCTTGTTGGTCATACAGAAACTTGTTCAGGTCAGGGGTGAAAACAGCCAGGCTGCGCCGGGCCTGCCCGGTCATTGCTGCGATGACATCACGGGTGGCCTCCCGGCTGTCCAGGGTGAAGCGGGTGGGGGTTTCTCCGAGCAGGGCACTGTTGATGTTGTTCATGTCATTGATCAGCCGCAGCCGTCAAAGCACCAGGGGGAAGTGCGGAACGGCTTCTTGAAAGCGGACGGTTTGCTTTGCCGTGGCCGGTGAATCGCCACCGGCCACGGGGATGGTGCGCGTCTGGCTCACGGGGTTTCTATCGTCGCGGCCTGGCGCAGTTTTTCCAGATAAGCGCCGATGCGTTGCTGGCCGGCAGCTTCCAGGAGGCGGTCTTTGGTGTCCTCGAAGGAAGGCGGTGCCACAGTGCGGGTATCGTCCAGTTGAATCACGTGCCAGCCAAACTGCGTTTTCACCGGTGTCTTGCTGTAGCTGCCTTTTTTCAGGGCCTGGGTGGCGTCGGAAAAGGGTTTGACCATTTGCGCAGGGCTGAACCAGCCCAGATCCCCCCCCTTGGGGCCGGAGGGCCCGGTGGATTTGCTTTTGGCCAGTTCGCTGAAATCAGCACCCTTGTCCAATTCCGCGATCACGTTTTTGGCCTCTTCTTCTGTGGGGACCAAAATGTGGCGGGCTTTGTATTCCGTGAGCGAGCGAGAGGCGACTTTGTCGTTGTACAGCTTACGCAGCTCGGCATCGCTGGGCGGGTTGCTTTGCAGCAACTGTCCCACCGCGGCGCGGGCCAGTAAAGCATGGGTGGCTTCTTTGAGTTGGGCCATTACCGCGGGGTTCTTGTCCAGGCCTTTGCGGTAGGCGTCCTGCACCAGCAGTTCACGCTCGATGAGCGCCTGCTGCGCCATTTCCGGCGTCAGGCGCTGACCCCGCGCCGCGGCCGCTCCGGCGAACATATTGACGTCCTGGCGGGTGATTTTTTCACCATTGACAACGGCGACGATTTCGCCGCTTTCATCCGCCTGGACCAAAGCTGTGCAGGCGACAAAGGCGACAAGGGCCAAGGCGCCGCGCATGGACAATGAATTCATGTGGTGATTCCCTTTTTGGTTGGGGCCCTCTGGTCCGAGGGCGCTTGCGCATGGATGCGGAGTGCGTGAATGTCGGTTTGCATGAGTTCGTGCAGGGCGGCGTAGATCATGCGGTGCCGCTCGAGCAGGGATTTTCCTTCGAAAGCGGTGGCTGTAAGCCGTACCGTAAAATGGCCCAGCCCGCCGGCGCCGGCGTGGCCAGCGTGTAAATGGCTGTCGTCTTGCACCTCAAGGACGCTGGTTTCAAAGGCCGCTTCGAGTTGTTCCCGTATTCGCTGTGCGCGGTCTTCAGCCCGGTTCATGGCAATACCTTTTTGAAGGGCTTGACAGTCACCGTGGCGTACACGCCGCCGCGGCGATAGGGATCGGCATCAGCCCAGGCCGTGGCCTCTTCCAGTGACGGGAACTCCGCGATGACCAGGCTGCCGGTGAAACCGGCCGCACCGGGCGCGGCGCTGTCTACGGCCGGGTGAGGGCCCGCCAGCAGCAGCCTTCCCTGCTGCTTGAGGGCCTCCAGCCGCTCCAGATGAGCGGGCCGGTGAGTCTTGCGTCTGGTCAGGCTGTGGGCGTGGTCTTCGGCGATGATGGCGTAGAGCATGGGTCTCAGCTTTCCCCTTCCTGGATGTGCCGGGCCAGATAGACCCCCTGCAACAAGATGAAGATCAGCGTCAGGGCCAACATGCCGAACAGTTTGAAGTTCACCCAGGTATCGGTGTCAAAGTTGTAGACCACGAACAGGTTGATCACGCCCAAGGCGACAAAGAACGCAATCCAGATCATGTTCAGGCGGGTCCAGATGTTTTGGGGCAGACTGATATTGGCCGCCATTACCCGTTGGATAATGGGGCGGCCACCGATGTACTGGCTGGCCAGAAAGGCGATGGCAAACAGCCAGTTCACCACGGTGGGTTTCCATTTGATGAACATCTCATCCTGGAGAATCAGCGTGGCGCCACCGAGCACCAATATGAGGGCCATGGTGATCCAATGCATGTTTTCCACTTTGCGGTGGCGGAACCAGGACCATGCCACCTGCGCTACCGAGGCGACCATGGCCACCACGGTGGCCACATAAATGTCGTAAAGCTGGTAGGCGGCGAAAAAGAGCAGTATCGGGAAAAAATCAAATAATAGCTTCATGGGTAGTCAAGCAGGCATCGCGCACAGATAATGAAACAGTTATCATAACTGATTTCCATCGTCCGTCCCAGGCGGGGCGCTCCCACCCTCCACAGGGCTGTTTTTCTCCAAATATGTTGCTTCACGATTTGCATACCCACTCTTGTTGCTCCGACGGGCTTTTGCCGCCCGCGGATGTGGTGGCCTTGGCGGCACGCGCGGGTGTGAGCCACCTTGCGCTGACCGACCACGATTCCACCGCAGGGGTGGCGGAGGCGGACGCCGCGGCGGCTGAAATGGGTGTTGAACTTATCCCCGGCGTCGAAATCTCCGTTTCCTGGAACGGTGCGGTGGTTCACATTGTCGGCCTGGGCGTGGCGCCCGATCACCCGGGATTGAATGCGGGCTTGGCGCGCTTGCGCGCCCACCGCGCGTGGCGGGGCGAGGAGATGGCGCGCCGTTTGGAGCAACAAGGCGTCACCGAGGCCTACCGGGGCGCGGTGGCACTGGCCGGCGGGCCGGTCCTGGCACGGACCCATTTCGCCCGCCTGCTGGTGGGTCAGGGCCATGCCAAAACGTTAAACGACGCCTTCCGCCGTTTTCTTAAACGCGGCCGGCCCGCGTATGTCGCCGGCGAGTGGGCGGCCTTGGAAGAGGCCGTGGCCTGGATCAAAGCGGCGGGGGGACAGGCGGTGCTCGCCCACCCCCTGCGCTACGGCTTCACCCAGGCCCGCTTGCGGGCTTTGCTGCAGGCTTTCAAATGTTGCGGCGGCGTGGGAATGGAAGTGGTGTCCGGTCAGCCGCCGGGTGGGGAAGTTTCCACGCTGGCGCGCTTGTGTGCCCGTTTCGGGCTGTTGGCATCTGCCGGTTCCGATTTTCATGATCCCGGTGCGCCGGGGCAGCGATTGGGCGCATTTCCGCCGCTGCCACGGGAATGCCGACCCATATGGTCGCTTTGGGACGGGGCCGGGTACCGCCTCGCCTGCCGCGCCTGAGGACCATCGAGGCGTATGTCCCGCGTGGTGGTCATTCATCCCGAGACGCCGCAGGCGCGCCTGGTCACTCAAGCCGCGGAGTGTCTGGAAAAAGGTGGTGTCGTGGTCTATCCCACCGATTCCAGCTATGCTCTGGCCTGCCACATCGGGGACAAGTCAGCGGTGGACCGGATCCGCCTCATCCGCCGCCTGGATGACAAGCACAACTTCACCCTGGTGTGCCGCGATTTGTCGGAAATCGCCTTGTACGCGGTGGTAAACAATGCGGCGTACCGCTTGATGAAATCCCTCACGCCGGGGCCCTACACCTTTGTTTTGCAGGCGACGCGCCAGGTTCCCCGCCGCCTGCAACATCCGAAGCGCAAAACCATCGGCATCCGCGTGCCGGACAATGCCATCGCCCAGGCTGTCCTCGAAACTCTGGGGCAGCCCTTGATGAGCACGACGCTGCTGCTGCCCGGTGAGGATTTTCCTCTTACTGATCCCTACGATATTCAGCGGACCTTGGGCGATCAGGTGGATCTGGTCATCGACGGAGGCTATTGCGGCTTTGAGATGAGCACCGTGGTGGATTTGACTGGCGACGCGCCAGGGGTGCTGCGTCAGGGAAAGGGGGACACCGCTCCCTTTGAAACCGCCTGAAGCGCCAGGACGCGGCGAATTGCCCGCGCCGCGGCCAATGCATGTATAATTTTCCGATGCAGGAACTCAATTTGGTGCAACAGCTGGCGGTCTGGGCTCTGCCTGTGATTTTCGCCATCACCGTGCACGAAGTCGCCCACGGCTGGGTGGCGCGGCGGTTCGGGGATCCTACCGCCGAAATGCTGGGACGCCTCACTCTCAATCCCCTCAAGCACATCGACCCCATCGGTACCATTCTCGTTCCGGCGATATTGCTGTGGGCAGGCGGGATTCTTTTCGGCTGGGCCAGGCCCGTGCCCGTCAATCCCGAAAACCTTCGCAATCCCCGGCGGGACATGGCGCTGGTGGCTTTGGCCGGACCGGCTGCGAACCTCGTCATGGCTCTCATATGGGCCGTCCTGCTCAAGATAAGCCTGATGTTGTCGGGCACATTGGGCATGGTGGCGCTGCCTCTGGCGTACATGGCCCAGGCCGGGATCACCATCAATGTGCTGTTGATGGTGCTCAATCTCGTGCCCCTGCCGCCCCTGGATGGCAGCCGCGTGGCTGCCGGCTTTTTGCCGCCCCGCTGGGGTGATACCCTGCTGCGCGCTGAGCCCTATGGTTTGCTGGTGTTGCTGTTGTTGCTGGTGACGGGGGTGCTGGGTCATATTGTCCTGCCTCCCGTGTACGCGGTGGAGGGGGTGTTGTACCGGGTCTTTGGTCTTTGAACCAGGCCGGCAACGTCTGACAGGATGTTGAACAAGGCCTTCCTGGCCTTTTTCAACAAGCTGCTAAACTTCCCATTGTTTCGTTCATAAGGACACGATTAAGAGTGAACGTTTTACCACACCAGCCCCAGCGTGTGTTATCGGGCATGCGGGCAACGGGCCGCTTACACCTGGGTCACTATCACGGCGTGCTGAAAAACTGGCTGCGCCTGCAACACGAGTACGAATGCTTCTTCTTCGTGGCAGATTGGCACGCCCTTACCACGGAATATGAAGATCCGAAGCTGATCGGGGAAAGCAGCTGGGAAATGCTGATCGACTGGTTGGCAGTGGGCATCAATCCCAATGCCGCCAAGGTGTTCATTCAGTCGCAAGTGCCTGAACATGCTGAGCTGCATCTGTTGCTTTCCATGATCACACCGCTGGGGTGGCTGGAGCGGGTACCCACCTACAAAGACCAGCAGGACAAGCTCAAAGAAAAAGATTTGGCGACGTACGGTTTTCTGGGTTACCCCTTGCTGCAGGCGGCGGACATTCTGATCTACAAAGCCACTGCGGTGCCGGTGGGGGAAGACCAAGTGGCCCACATCGAGCTGGCCCGGGAGGTGGCGCGCCGCTTCAACCATTTGTATGGCAGCGAGCCTGACTTCGCCCTCAAAGCGGAAGAGGCGGCCAAGAAAATGGGTAAAAAAAATGCCAAGTTGTATCGGGAACTGCGCCGCCGTTTTCAAGAAGAGGGCGACCACGAGGCCCTGGATACAGCCCGTGCCCTGCTGGAATCCCAGCAGAACCTCACCATGGGCGACATGGAACGCCTGGCCGGTTACCTGGAAGGCGCGAGCCGGGTGATTCTGCCCGAGCCTCAGCCCCTGCTCACCCCCACCTCGAAAATGCCGGGCCTGGACGGGCAGAAGATGTCCAAGTCCTACGGCAACACCATCGGCTTGCGGGAAGATCCCGCCGTAGTGGAGAAGAAGCTGCGTACCATGCCCACCGATCCTGCCCGGGTGCGCCGCAGCGACCCGGGCGATCCGGCCAAATGCCCGGTCTGGCCTTTGCACGAGGTCTATTCCCCCGAAGAAACCAGGGCCTGGGTCAAGACCGGCTGCACCCAGGCCGGCATCGGTTGTTTGGAGTGCAAACAACCGTTGGTGGAGGCCGTACTGGCCGAGCAGGCCCCCATCCGGGAGCGTGCCCTGGAGTTCGAGCGCAACCCGGCACTGGTGCGCACCATTGTGGCCGAAGGCTGCGAGGCGGCGCGGAATGTGGCGGGGGATACCTTGAGTGAAGTTCGTCAAGCGCTGGGGCTCAGCAGCGACAGGTTTTGATTCAGTCCCTTACCCACAAAAATTTACCTTATGTCTGAAGTAGCGGAAGCCTTGTCACCCCTGGCGAAAGTACGCGGTGAGCCGGTCACCGAGCTTCCCCGGGACCTCTACATTCCACCGGATGCCCTGGAGGTCTTTCTGGATGCCTTTGAGGGGCCGCTGGACCTGCTGCTTTATCTCATCAAGCGGCAGAACCTGGACATCCTTGATATTCCCATTGCCGAGATCACCCGCCAGTACATGGACTACGTGGAGTGGATGAAAGGCCTGCGGCTGGAGCTGGCGGCGGAGTACCTGGTGATGGCGGCGGTGCTGGCCGAAGTGAAATCGCGCATGCTGTTGCCCCGTCCGCCGAGAGCGGAGGACGATGAAGCCGACCCGCGGGCGGAACTGGTGCGGCGGCTGCAGGAATACGAACGTTTCAAAAAAGCCGCAGAAGATATAGATGCCCTGCCCCAAGTGGGCCGGGAAATATTTCCTGTTCATCTTGCGGCGCCGCAGGTGCCGCGATCACGGCCCCAGCCCCAGGCGGCGGTGAGCCTGCCTGATCTGCTGCGGGCCCTGAAAGAAGTGATGGAGCGGGCTGAGATGTTCTCCCACCATCGCGTGCAGCTGGAACCCCTGTCTGTGCGGGAGCGCATGAGCGAGATACTGGAGCGTTCCCACGCCGAGCGCTTTACGCCGTTCACTGCCCTGTTCACGCCGGAAGAGGGGCGTCTTGGCGTCGTGGTCAGCTTTCTCGCCATCTTGGAGCTGATCAAGGACAGCGTGTTGGAATTGCTGCAGACCGCCCCCTACGGGCCGATTTACGTACGGGTGCCGCCCCATGCCGATGCCGCTGACTCAGCTTAAAATTATCCTGGAAGCCGCCTTGCTGGCAGCCGACGGGCCCTTGGATCTGGACCGGATGCTGGCCCTGTTCAGTGAAACGCCGGATGCACCGGGCCGGGAGGAGATCCGGGGCGCGCTGACCCTGCTGGAGCGGGACTGCGAGGACCGGAGCATTGAGCTGGCCCAGGTCGCCAGCGGCTATCGTCTGCAGGTCAAGCCGGCTTTGGCCCCCTGGGTGCATCGTTTGCGCCAGGAGCGCGTCCCCCGTTACTCGCGCGCCTTGTTGGAAACCCTGGCGCTGGTGGCCTACCGGCAGCCCATCAGCCGGGGTGAAATCGAGGAAATCCGCGGCGTCAGTGTGAGCACCACAATTATTCGCACTTTGCTGGAGCGGGGCTGGGTGCGGGTGGTCGGCCACCGCGAGGTGCCGGGCAAGCCGGCGCTCTACGGCACTACCCGGGAATTTTTGGACTACTTCGGTCTGAAGCGTCTCAGCGACCTGCCCCCCCTCAAAGAGGTGCGCAGCCTCGATGAGATCGCCGCCGGTATGGAGCCGGAACAGACCCAGATCCCGCTTCACAGCCTCGTGGCCGGTGAAGAAAGCAGGGCAAACCCCGACGCCGTTGCGGAACCCGGGTCCGAAGCCGTCTCGCAAGGCGCCGCGGTCCAGGTGCCGTCCTGAGTCGCGCCGACGTGGAGGGGGAACGCATTCAAAAAGCGCTGGCGCGCGCCGGGCTGGGCTCGCGGCGGGAGATAGAAGCCTGGATTGCGGCAGGCCGGCTGACGGTCAACCGCCGGGTGGCCAGGCTTGGCGACCGGGTGCGGCCCGGGGACGACGTTCGCCTGGACGGGCGAAGCGTGACCGTCAGGGCCGCATCCGAGCTGCCGCCCAAAACCCTGCTCTACCACAAACCCGTGGGCCAGTTGTGTGCCCGGCGCGATGCGGAGTGCCGCGCAACGGTGTTTGATGCTCTGCCCGGGCTGCGCGATGGCCGCTGGATTTCCGTGGGCCGGCTGGATATCAACACCTGTGGCCTGCTGCTGCTCACCAGCGACGGCGAACTGGCCCACCGTCTCATGCACCCGTCCACGGAAATTGAGCGGGAATACGCGGTGCGGGTGCTGGGCGAAGTGGACGCGCTGATGCTGGAACGCCTCACCAAAGGGGTGGAACTGGACGACGGCCCGGCCCGTTTTCAAAAGATCACAGTCGGTGGTGGGCAGGGCGCCAACCGGTGGTTCCACGTGGTACTCCGGGAGGGACGGCGGCGGGAGGTGCGGCGCCTGTGGGAATCCCAGGGGCTGAAAGTCAGCCGCTTGATACGGGTGCGTTTCGGTCCCCTGCGCCTGGAATCCACCCTGCGGCCGGGCCGGTGGCGCGAGCTGGACCCGGCGGAAAGCACGGCCCTTTACCGCGCGGCGGGCATGAGGGCGCCGCAGGCACACAAGGCGGGTACCGCCCGCAGGAAACGCTGAGGCGATGTTCAGACCTTACGAAGTGTTCGTCGGCCTGCGCTATACCCGTGCCAAACGCCGCAACCATTTCATTTCCTTCATCAGCCTGACCTCGATGCTCGGCATCGCCCTGGGGGTGATGGCCCTGATCACGGTGTTGTCGGTGATGAATGGCTTCGAGAAGGAGCTGCGTGACCGCATTCTGAGCGTGGTGTCCCACGTCACCGTCAGCGGCATGGGGGGGGCACTGAAGGACTGGCGCAAGGCGGAGACGGTGCTCAAAACCTACCGCAGCGTGCAGGGGGCGGCGCCTTATGTGAACGGCGAGGGTATGCTGAGCGCCGGCTCGGCGGTCAGCGGTGCCCTTATCCGCGGCATATTGCCGGAGCAGGAAAACGAGGTCTCCGACCTTGGCGGGAAAATGGTGGGCGGTGCGCTGGCGGATTTGCAACCCGGCGGG
>DRLM01000149.1 GCA_011375345.1 Gammaproteobacteria bacterium | reverse complement strand
TCATCAGCGCCTTCCGTGTGCTGCGGGAGTACGAGCGTGGGGTGGTGTTTATGCTGGGCCGTTTTTGGAAGGTGAAGGGACCCGGACTCATTATCGTCATCCCGTTGTTGCAGCAAATGGTGCGGGTGGATTTGCGTACCGTGGTGATGGACGTACCCAGCCAGGATGTCATCTCCCGTGACAATGTTTCGGTGAAGGTGAACGCGGTGATTTACTACCGGGTGATCGATCCCGAGAAAGCGATTATCCAGGTGGAGAACTTCGATGCGGCCACCAGCCAGTTGGCGCAGACCACATTGCGCTCGGTTCTGGGTCAGCACGAACTGGACGACATGCTGGCCGGTCGCGAAAAGCTCAATGCGGACATCCAGCAGATACTGGACACGCAGACGGACACCTGGGGCATCAAAGTGGCCAATGTGGAAATCAAACATGTGGATCTGGATGAGAGCATGATCCGCGCCATTGCCCGCCAGGCGGAGGCGGAACGCGAACGGCGGGCCAAAGTGATTCACGCCGAAGGCGAGCAGCAGGCCTCCGAGAAGCTGGTGGAGGCCGCCCACACCTTGGCGGAAAAACCGCAGGCGCTGCAACTGCGCTATTTGCAAACACTGACAACCATCGCCGGTGAACAAAACTCCACGATTGTGTTTCCCCTGCCCATGGATATCATCACGCCGTTTTTGGAAAAACACAGCGGAGCCGGCGGAGCGTCAGAAAAAGGCGGTGCCTGAAAGGGTCCGCGTTATCGTTGCGCCGGTGGCGCCGGCGTGAGGTCCGGGTGCTGGGGCAAAGCGGAAGCCGGAGCGCCGGCGGGCGGTGTTACGCACTCGTTTTCAATCACTCTGAAAGTGTGGGCGCTGTCGCCCGTGCCGGGCGGACCAGGGTGACAAACAGCCGATTGAATAGATGATGGCATAGTGTTAACGTCTGTTATTCCGGGGTGCGGTGCCGATACTCTTACATCGGTTTTATGGCAATTGACTCGTTCAGGGCGTTGCAGAAATGTCAAGGTGGTGGCGTCGTAATGAGTCTTGTCTCCCTGGCGGGCCGTTGATGAACAGCCTGGGGGTTGCCGAACTCCGACAGGTGCCGGGTTCGGTGCGTTGAAAAAAGTCCGGATGACCTTTTTCAACCGCCTGTAAATTTTAGGAGTAGCTTGTGCAGTTGCCGCTTGTTGAATGCCGCGAATATAGCCATCTTGGTGTGTACGAACGCAACTTTGAGAAGCTGGAAGCCGCGTTTCCCGCCTTGTTTTGCGGCCACAACAGCCTGGCCCTGGTTATGGCAGGGCGGCCCGATCTTTATGTCGAGGTGTTGGAACGCACCCGCTATACCAGTCTGATCAAGCTGTCCCAGTCTTTGGGCTTGCCGCCTTCGGTGCGTGATCCTCTGGTCAAAGTGCGGCTCTATCACGACGCCCGTGTGGCGGAGGTGCTGGCCTACCAGAACTGCCGTCATCTCAAGGCGGTATACCCTTACCCCAACGCAGCCATGTTCCAACCCCATGAAAAACGCCGTGTGAATCATTTTCTCGAAGAGTGGCTGGACAGTTGCCTGAGCGGTAACGTCCGGATCGCCTGTGCGCTGAAATCGTCAACCGCAGGGTAAGCGGTGAGCGGTTCCTGTGACCGTCATGAGGTTCAGCTTTTTTCCCCAGAACCGATACATCCTGCAATGGACAAAGTGGGGGCCATTGGGATTTCGGCCCGCGAAATAATCGAGGGGAACCACAATGCGGCGCCCATGGGATGACGACGATACCGTCAGCGGACTGCTGTCCCGGGATGAACCCGGCCCTGTTTCAGGGGAACAGACCGGTTTTCTTTTTTTGCCCATGCAGTATTTGTTTGATGGCGAGAGTTCCTTCTTCGACCGCCGGGTCGCTGATCACGGCGAGTATCATTGACCCGTTACCGTTCTGGTTAGCCCAAAGGGCTTGCTTTCACCGGCCACAGGCGCTAAAACCCTGTAAGCAATACTCTCCGCGTGGTGTACACTTTGAACATGGGGTTGCCGGCTTGCTTCGGGTTATGGATGAGCGCTCCCTCTTTCCCCGCTGGCCGCGCGGTGCCGGTGGCGGCTGATTGTTCCAATAACCTGCGGCCCTGCCTGGCCGGGTGTCTTCTCTTTTTGATAGGCCTGTTTATCAGCGTGCCCGGGCGGGCGGAAGTGGTGGCGGTGTTGTTTCCCGACGTGCGGGAGCCCTTTCGCAAGGTATTTGTTTCCATCATCGAGGGGATCAGGGCCCATCCCGGGCTCGATGCCCGAACCCTGGCGCTGACCCCGGGAACCGACCAGGCTGCCGTCCAAGCCTTTATCCGGCGCGAGCGGGTCCAGGCTGTCATCGCCCTGGGAAAACGGGCGTATCTGGCGGCGAATGCGGTTTTGGATGACGGTGATTTGCCGCTGGTGCTGGGTGCCTTGTTGCTCCCGCCGGGAAGCAGGGACGCCACCGGGATGACGGGGGTGAGTCTGGCGGTGGATCCCTACCCGCTTTTCGAAACACTGCGGCAGTTGTCGCCTGCCATGGAAACGGTGCACGTGGTGTATTCCGAGGACAGCCTGAGCTGGCTGGTGGAGCGGGCGCAGGAGGCCGCGCAACTGAACGGTTTGAAACTTGTCAGGCACGGGGTGCGCAGCCGCCGGGAAGGCGCCCGCATGTACCGCAAGGTGCTCAAGTCCATCGACGGGCGCAAAGAAGCCCTGTGGCTGCCTCCTGATGCGAAATCGCTGGACGAGCGGGCGGTATTGCCTCTGCTGCTGCGGGAGGCCTGGCGGAGCAGCTTCGTGGTGTTCTCCAGCAACCCGGTTCATGCCAAGCGGGGGGCTTTGTTCGCGCTCTTTCCGGACAACCGCCAAATGGGGGCGGAACTGGGGGAATTGGTGATAGCGTGTCTGCGCCAGTCCCACCAGCGCTGCCCCCAGGGGGTTCGTCTCACCCAGGCGCTGCAGTCCGCGGTCAATACCCGCACCGCTGAACATGTCGGCGTCACGCTCAACAACGGCGAACGTTTCAGCCTGAAGTTTCCTGTACGCTGATTATTCACCGGTATGGATATCCTCGAAAAGCTGCTTCCCAGCCGTATGCGCCTGCAGCGCCAGCTGCTGCTTACTGTGTTCCTCGGCGTGTTTGCCCTGACTCTCGCGGCCTCGCTTACCACCGCCTGGCTGGAGAGCCGCAACCTTAAACAACTGCTGGTGGAGCAGGGGCGGAGAATCGTGAACAACTTCGCCGATCAAAGTGTGCTGGCGTTGTTGTTTGATGCGGAAGAAAACGGTCAGGATTCCGCGGCGGCGACCCTCGCCTTTCCCAATGTGACCCACGTTGCCATTTATACCAAGTCCGGTTCGCGTTTGTTGGGCCGGGGCAGTGAACCCGCCTGGAAGCCGCAGACACCCCAGGCTGGCAGCGGGCCTGCCGTGTTTGAAGAGCGCAACGCCCTGCATTTTGTGGCGCTGGTCTACAGCGGCAGCGGCAACGCAGACGGCGGTGGCGCTGAGTTTGGTGTGGAAAGCCCCGCCAGTGAATACCTGGGTTATGTCCAGGTGAGCATGAGCAAAGCAGAACTCAGCCAGGCCCAGGCCAGAATATTTGTAGACAACGTGCTGGTGGCGATGCTGTTTGCCACGGTGTTGCTGCTGCTGTTGCGCGTCATCGTCGGCCGGGTGACCACGCCGCTGGAAAAGCTGTCGCAGTCCATGCAGCAAACCGACGGTGGTCTGGCAAATATCCGCGCTGTTTTGAGCGGCCCGATTGAAATTCAGAACATGGCCGCAGTCTTCAACCGCATGATGGAAGGCCTGGAGGAACGCGACCGGAGACTGCGCGAACAGAACGACAGTCTGGAATCCCAAGTGGCGCAGCGGACCCGGGAACTGGTCGAGGCGCGGGACCAGGCGCTGGCGGCAAGCCGGCACAAGTCGGAGTTTCTCGCCAACATGAGCCATGAATTGCGCACACCACTCAACGCCATCATCGGCTATTCCGAAATCCTGCTGGAGGAAATGGAAGCGGAGGGCCATGACGAGGCGGTGTCCGATCTCAGGCGGGTGCACAATGCGGCCACCCATCTGCTCGGCATGATCAACAGCATTCTCGATCTGGCCAAGATCGAGGCCGGCCGCATGGAATTGTGGCTGGAGCCCACCGATATCGAGGAACTGCTGCGCGACGCGGTAGACACCGTGCGCGTGCTGGCCTCCAGGAACAATAACGAGATCAGCGTGGAGGTGAACGGCGCTGGGCAGGATGTGGACATTGACGGCCCCAAGCTGCGGCAGATTGTGATCAACCTGCTGGGCAACGCCGCCAAGTTCACCAAGGACGGGCGCATCACAGTGACGGCCGACATCGACCCGGCCGCGCTGCGCATTGCCGTGTCGGACACCGGCATAGGCATGACACAGGAGCAGCAGGCCCGTGTGTTTGAGGCCTTCCGCCAGGCCGACATGACCACCACCCGCGAATACGGCGGCACGGGCCTCGGGCTCAGCATCAGCCGGCGCCTGGGCCAGTTGATGGGCGGTGAAATACGCTTACGCAGCGTGGTGGGGCAAGGCACCACCTTCGAACTGGAAATACCGCTGCCCGTGGTGGTGCAGGATGAACTGAGCACCGCCACCGCGCCGCGTTGAACGACTCACTTGTCAGGCACCGGCCGGGGCGCGTGGCCGGTGTATTCGATGTCCTCGCAGCGCAATGGCAGGAAACTCTCCGGCGGGTTGTCGTAGGCTTCGGCGTAGCAGGCGTGGATGCCGTTGTTGACGCAAAGCGCGTAGATGCGGTAGATCTGCTCGGCTGTCATGCCCTGGTCACTGAGGAAAGCCATTATATATCCGGCCAGATTCATGCTTTCCCCGTGCTTGTCCAGGAGAAATTCCTGAACCTTGAAGGCAAGTTCCAGATGCGGGCCACAATCCAGACGAAGTTTTTTCCGGACTTTCTCCATGGCTTCGATGCGCTCATCACCGTAGGCAATGGGTCTTGCGTATCCGGGAATGGTTGGTTGTGCGCCCGGTTTTCTGCTATGGGAATAAATGACTTCCTCTAGTGTTTGTCCCTCATTCACCCGCCGCAGTGCTGAAGTGATGAAGTGGGTGGCTCCTCTGACGGTGCCAGGCCCGTAGAGCTTGGAGTCCGATGCAAGAATACCTGCGGTGACGGAGGAGACGGGAGAGGCTTTTGTTGTTCCACCAAACGCTCCCACCTGATTGCACCAGATTCTTGAATCCGGCCAGCTCATACACAAAAAAGTGGCCTCTATCCATTCGCCCAGCCGTCTGGAGACCAGATTTCCGGTAACGTTGAGGACCAACATCTGAAAATACGAAATCTCCCCAACGAGCTCCTCCAGAACGGAGTACCCCCTGCTGTATGCTGTGCCTTCACCGATACGGGCACCTCCCGCCTGGGAACGAATAATTTTCCTGTTTGAGTCCCAAAATTCCACGTTATCCACTGCGCGGCCTTCGTTTCATGTTCATCACGTAGTGATCATTGTCAATAAACGGCACCGATGTGATGGGTTTGTTGGCGAACTCCAGGCCGTGGGCGAGCAGGCCCGGCGCGGAAATGAGTTGGAAGAGGCCAGGCCCCGAGCGGTGGCTGAAACCGAGATCGCAAAAAACTGCCGCGGCCAGCCCGGTAGGGAGCCAGCCCATCGAACAGGGCGGTAAACATTCTACAAAGGCCCTGGCCCAAAGCAGGGGGCCTTCTTCATCAGCGTGGCGGCACAGTGCTTCGGCGAGGTCTGCCGTGAGCAAGTCTTCGCCGCCAAAGCGGCTGCCGAAGCCCGGGGCAATATGCCAATCGCCCTGTCCTGCTTTTTCCTCCGTGCGCAACAGCCGTTTTGCGGCATCGCCGGGCGGGACGCCCATGTTTTTTGAGATAAAGCGCATCGCCTGGCTTACTTCGGCGGCGCCCAGGTGGGCGCCGCTTAAAACAGACAGCGCTATGGGCAATAGGTGTTCGGGATGGGTTTTGCTGACGGCGGCGGATATGGCGCTGCGGGTTGCCGGGTGTCTCGGTCCCGGATTGATCAATCCGATCATCAGCGATTCCAGCAGTCGCGACTGTTTTGCAGTGGGAAGCTCACCTTTGAACAGCAGGAAAACGACATCGGCATAGCTTCGTTTTTCGATGAGTTCGCTGAGCTGGTAGCCGTGGCAGCGGGATGAGCGGGCGATGTAGGGGTTTCCGGGAGACGGGATTTCCTGCCACAGGCGGGTCGTGATCTTGTCGGCGAAACGCTCGCCGCGAAGGCGGGTCTGCGGGTTCCGTGTCTTCTCAGTGGCCATGGCTGCGCGCTTTCTAGAGGTGGTAGCGGAACTCCAGGTACACGCTGCGTTCCGGGAGGGGAAAATCGCCGGGTACCTGGGCGGGGCTGGGTTCGCGCGCGTCTTGGTCGAACAGGTTTCGCAGCCCCAGCGCCGTTTGCCATGTCTGGTCGAAAGAGTCATAACGCAGCATCGCGTTGGCGATAAGGTAGCTGTCCAGCGGCGGGCGGGGGTCACCGGCCACCCGTTTGCGTTTCCCCACCCAGTTCAGTTCCGGCGTGAGTTGCCAGCCGGCGGCGAATGTCCAGTTGAGGCGTCCGTAGAGTTGGTGCTGGGGCGAATTTCCGGCGTTTGAGCCCGTGCGTTCGTTCGTGGCGTCGACGAAGGCGTAGTTGGCGCTGAGGCGGAGTGTGGGCGTAACCTTCCAATCCAGTTCCCATTCAATTCCCCTGCCGGATTGTCTTCCCACGTTCTGAAAAACGAAGGATTGCCCGGATAACTCTGGTGAAATTAGATCAGAAATCACGTAGTAATATAAATTTACACGGGTTGCCAGATCAAATATCGGTTGGTAGTCAAATGCCAGTTCATATGTTTCTACGGTCTCCGGCAACAAATTTTTGTTTCCTTCTCGAATAGGATTGTTTTGTGAAAACAGCTCGGCAAAGGAGGGCGCCCTGAATGCTTTGCCATAGAGCAGCTTGGTGGTCAGGTCAAAGGCCGTCTGCCATATCAGCGCCGCCCGGGGGTTGACCGTTTCGCCAAAATCAGAGTAGTGGTCGTAGCGCACGCCCCACACCAAATCCCAGTCCGTGGTAAAAGACCATTCATCCTGCAAAAAGACATAGCGGAGGCGTCTGGAATGGGGGGCGATGAACACGGAATCGGTGCCGGTCACGTCCGTGAGGCTGCCGTTCACCGTGCCCTCGGTGCCGTCGATGACGCCCGGGCCGAAGTTTTTGGTTTCCGTTCCGCGTAGCTTGGCGTAGGCGTAACCCGAGCCCAGGCGAATCCGGTGTGCGTCGATGCCGGTATAGAACGCCCCGACGTCCGCGCGGTAATGCGTTTCGAACACGCCGGGGTTGCCGATGACGCCGTCGGTAAAGGTGACAGTGTTGCTCGACAAGGGGTTGATATTGCCGTCGTTGCCGATAGGCAGCTTTGAGTTTTTTGGGAAGAGTGTTTGCTCTGATCGAGAATCTATGTCCATATACCCCAGTCGGGCGTCTACATCCCAGTTGGAATCACGTAGGGTTTGCCTGTATCTCAGGTCACCCTTGAAATTGTCTGCGTTTGCTTTGCCCCCCGAATCCAGGGCGAGGGCCACACCGGGGCCGGTACCCACCTTGTACTGCCGCCATTTCCACAGTTGAAGGCGCCAGTTGTCATAGCCGAGATCCAGATTGAGGTCGAGGCGCTCTTGCTGCGTGGCGGCGGGGCCGGGCGCCAGGCTGGCCCGGGTGCCCAGCGCCTGGTCGAAGCCGGTTTGGGCGTCCTGCTCGATGATGCGACTGTCATCACCGTCGGTGTCGCTCCATTGCAGGCTGAAGGCGACGTCCACTTTCTTCCAGCTGTCGCCCAATTGCAGCCAGGCCTCCCTGGTGTCAAAAGACCCCGCTCTCAGCCCCAGGTCCAGGCCATTGATATCTTGTGCCGTTTTGGTGATCACATTGATGACGCCGGCGAAGGCATCGGCCCCGTAGACGGCAGAGCCGGGTCCCCGGATGATCTCTATGCGGGAGATGTTGTTGACAGGCAATGTTGAGCGGATCCCGCGGTCCCCGGCAAAAAGCTGGGTCATGGGCGAGCCGTTTACCAGCACCAGCACGTGGGGGTTGGTGTCGGTATAGATGCCGCGGATGGAATAAATGGGACTGAAGCGCAGGGAAGACAGGGATACATGCAGGCCGGCGACGGTCTCCAACACCTCATCCAGCGTGGTCGCCCCCATACGCTTGATGTCTTCCGCCGTCACCACACTGGCCACGGCGGGCGCCCGGGCTATGGGCTGGCGGGCCCCGGTGGCGATACTGATGAAGTCCTCGTCG
>DRLM01000148.1 GCA_011375345.1 Gammaproteobacteria bacterium | reverse complement strand
GCGCCATTGTGCGAAATGGCTGGTATTTCGCGGGCTCGCATTGACTTGCGCCAATGGCGGCACATCCCTGTGCCGCGCTATTAACCCGACAATCCTAATTGCCGGGTTAATAACACACACTATTTCTATGTTGATGAGCATGGCGCGAATGCGTAGACTCATTACCTGAGTATTTTACTCAATTATTGACATAGAGAAATTAAGCTTTTCCAAGACAGAGGAGAGGACTATGGAAACCCCAGTTGTGTTGGCCATCATTATCGGTATCGCGGCTCTGGTAAACGTCAGCGTCATGCTGAAGGCGTCTGCCGAAAGCAACGCCTGAGTAGTTCCAGACCCGGAAAACAACCGCCGGTCCCCCCAAGGTAAATGGGGGGGGCGAAAGACCCTTATTCCACAAGGGTCTTTCGCTCGTCTGCGGCACGGGGCAAGCACCGGTTGTCCGCGCCACGCCGAAGGGCTGCCATAGCCTGCTTTCGTTCTTCCGCCCCCGCCGCTTTGCCTGACATTCCGCCTCCCCGACAGCTTGTCACATTGTCACAGCACCTTGCCCCCCCGCTCCCCCCCGGGATCCCCGGTGCACCACCACCCTGTGTTGGGCTAACATGACAGGCAGCAGCGTCCATCCCCGCGAGACATGAGGTTCCCGGAATGAGGTGGCCGGCAAGGCTTTTGTTGTCATGCCTTATTTTGTTCACAGTGCTGGGGCTGGGTATCGCCGCTGTGGCGGGCAGCGGATACGGCCTGCGATGGTCCGTCGCCCTGCTCCAGGCATGGGTGCCCGGGCTGCACATCGAGCGCGCACAGGGGCGCTGGATCGGCCCGCTGCGGCTGCAAGGGATCCGCTACGAGGATGCCCACAGACGCATCGCCATTGCCGCGCTGGACCTGGACTGGCAGCCCGGTGACTTGGCCCGGGGCCGGCTGCGCCTGACGCATCTGGTGTTGTCGGGGGTGAACGCGCATATCCCCACGAGTGCGACGCCCGGCAACAGTGACACCCCCATCACCCTCCCGGATCTGCAAAGCCCCCTCGCACTGATCGTGGACCGGCTGGAAGTCGACCAGTTTCATTATTTCGCCGACGAGACGGGGGAGTCCGCCCTGGCCCTGGAGCACACCCACTTCAGCGGCAGCTTCGTCAACGACAGCCTGAACATCACCCGGCTCAGCCTCACCGCGCCCCAGGGAACGGCTGAACTGCGGGGCAGGCTGCGCACACGGGCGCACTATCCCCTTGAGCTGGGCCTGCACTGGCGGGCGGCGCCGGCACCCGCTCAAGCCTGGGAGGGCCGGGCCACGCTCAGCGGCGATGTGCAGACCCTGCGCGTTGAACTCCGGCTGATCCAACCGGCCACGGCGCGGATACAGGGAACGCTGTACCAGGCCCTGGGCAAGCGTCACTGGACCGCAGAGCTGAATCTGCCGGAGACTGACATCCGCCGCTTTTTTCCCCGGGCCCGGCCGCTGCGCATCGGCGCACAACTGCAAGGGCAAGGTGATCATCGCGCTGTCGCCGTGCGCGGCACGGCGAGCACGGTGACAGGCAAGCTGGATTTGAAGCATACGGTGAATCTCTCCTACGACCGCGGGCAAACGGTGGATATCAAAGCGTGGTCTGTGGCGCTGGGGGAGAGCACCTTGCGCTTCAAGGGGCGGATCACACAACTCCGCCGGGGTTCACCCCGAGTGGCACTGAGCGGGCAGTGGTCGCAGCTCCGTTGGCCGCTGGGGGGCACCGCCCGGCTCAGAAGCACGGCGGGTCGCTTTGCGGTAAACGGCGGCCTGGAGCGCTATCAGGTGACTGCCGAGGCCGGGCTGGAGGGGCCGGACTTCCCCGCGGGACATTGGCACATCCAGGGTCACGGCAACCAAAGCGGCTTCACCGCGGAAACGGTGCACGCCACAATTCTGGAGGGGGAATTATCCGGCCAGGCGCACTGGACCTGGGCCCCCTCTTTCACTTGGAACGCCACGCTGGACGGCCGCCGAATCAATCCCGGCGCCCAGTGGCCACAGTGGCCGGCGCACCTGGCATTCAGCGCCAGCAGCGAGGGCAGGCTGGGACCCGAGCGGTATATCGCGCTCACCGTGCCCAAGCTCAACGGCACGCTGAAGGGCTGGCCGGTGGCGGCAGAGGCCGACCTGCGGCTCAGCGGCGACACCCTCCGTATCACGGCGCTCCACCTGGCTTCCGGTCCCAATATACTGCGTGCCGAAGGCCGCCTGAGTGATGAATGGGACATGCGCCTGCGTGTCACCGCTCCCGACCTCAAGACGCTGCCCGGTACCGGCCGCGGTGAGCTCTTGGGCGCTGCCTACCTCAGTGGCCCCCGCGATACCCCCCTCATCAGCGCCACGGCCACCGTGCGCGAACTCCACTACGGTGAGCTCGCCGTGGCACGCGCGGAAGGGGTGGCGGTCGTGGATCTGCAAGATGCCATGCCCTCCATGGTGCAGGTGAACAGTGATGGCATCACTTTGGATACCACTTCCGTGGAGACCATGACACTGCGTATGGACGGCACACTGGCGCAACACAGCGCGGCGGCGATGGTGGACGCGCCGGAGGCGAGAGTCGCCGTGGAACTGGTGGGGGCCTACGCGGATCACGCCTGGTCCGGGAGCATCGCGCACCTGGCCCTTGACACCTCCCGCTTCGGCCGTTGGCGCTCAGACGCCGCCACGCCGCTGCGGGCAGCGCGCCGGCACATCCGTATTTCCCGCTTGTGTCTGAAGCACGACGACGGCGCCGAGATATGCGCCCGGGGCGAACACCGCCCAAGCGGCGCCTGGCAGGCTGAAGCCCACGCCCGCCACCTTGGCACTGCCCTGCTGCAGGATTGGCTGCCTGATACCTGGCGGGCCGGCGACGGTCAGACCACGGCGGACGCCTTCCTGCAGGGGGCTCCCGGTACGCCCATAAAGGGCGCGGCCTATATGGAAATCGCCCCCGGCGCGCTGCATTACACGCCTTTGAACATCGACTGGGCCTACAGCGGCGGCGGCGCCGCCCTCTTCCTGGATGCGGACAAGGTGCAACTGGTGGCCGGCCTGGGATTTGCCGGAGGTGGCGGCTTTTCCGGCACGCTGTCCGTATCCCGCACCGGAGCGGGTGAAACCGCAGCCCCTCAGTTACGCGGCGACATCTATGCCGAGCTTCTGAACCTGGATGGGCTGACCGTGTTGTTCCCGGAATTGGCCCGCATTGACGGCAAGCTCTCGCTGAAAAGCGAATTCTCCGGCAGCCCCAACGCACCGCAAGTCGCGCTGGAGGCAACACTAAGGCGGGGCCGGGTGGAAATCCCGGCGCTGGGCATCAGTCCCAACGATATCGGCGCCTCCCTGAAAGTGGATCGCAGCGGCGCCGCCCGCTTCAGTCTGAGTCTGAAGTCAGGCGGCGAACTGCACATCGCGGGAACGGCTGACCTTGGCCATGCCAGGCTGAACCGTGCCGAACTCAGCCTGACGGGAAACCGGGTCACCTTCAGCAATACGCCGGAATTCCAGCTCCTTGCCTCCCCCAAGCTCAAACTGAACGTCCGCGACAAAAACATCACCTTGGGCGGCGAGTTGTTCATACCGCAGGCCTACGCCCGGCCGCAGGATCTCAGCAGCGCCATACAAACGTCGGACGATGCCCTGCCGGCCCAAGAGGGGGAACGGCCGCCGCCATCCCCCTGGAAGGTCAATGCCGACATCCGGCTGCGGCTGGGTGAGTTTGTCCGCTTCAAAGGGTTCGGCTTGCGCGCCCGCGCCAGCGGCAATGTGGCCATCAATTTCATCACCGGCCAGATCACCACCGCCCGCGGCGAGTTGCGGGTGACAGAAGGTGAATACCGCGCCTACGGTCAGAATCTTAAGATAGAACGAGGACGCTTGTTGTTCTTTGGCGGCCCGCTGGACAATCCGGGCCTGGACATTCGCGCGGCCCGCCACATCCAGGACGTCACGGCCGGCGTGCTGGTGCGCGGCCAGCTGAAATCGCCGCGCCTGACGCTGTTCTCAGACCCGACGATGGCCGAAGCCGATATCCTGGCCTACATACTTATAGGCCGGCCAATGAACTCCGCCACCCCCAGCGAAGGGAAAAACATCTACGGCGCCGCGGTGTCCCTGGGCTTGGCGGGAGGCGGCCTGCTGGCCGCGCAAATCGGTCAGCATTTTGGTATCGACGACCTGCGCATAGAATCAGGCGGCGGCTTTGGCGAAGGTGCCCTGGTCATACGCCACTACCTGAGCCCCAAGCTGTATCTGAGCTACGGTGTGGGACTGTTCGAACGACTCAATGTGTTTTTGCTCCGCTATCAAATCAGCCGACTGTGGGCACTGGAAGCAGAAAGCGGCACCCGCAGCGGGGCCGATCTGCTCTATACCCTGGAGGCTGACTGATGCCGCGGCCTCACAGACAGCGGCTCAACTGCAGTCGGGCGCGCTCAAACGCGCTTTCGATCACTTCGATGGCGCCACCGGCGGCGCCGGGATCATCCTGCCGCAGCACATTCTCCAGGGCTTCACAGCTTGCCGCCATCTCCATGGCACCCAGGCTTTTGCTGCTGCCCTTCAAGGTATGGGCCTGGCGCTCTGCAGCCCGGATATCGCGGGCCTCAAGGGCACCACGCAGTTCCGCCAGGCGCTGCGGCACGTCATCCAGATAGGCCTGCACCAGCGCCGGCAGTTCATCCTCCAGCACCTCGCGCAGGCCGTTCATTATTTTTTCGTCCACCTGCACACGAACGTCTTCCGAAGCGGCGCTCTTCCCGGCCGAACCCTTCCGCCCCCAGCGTTCCAGGGCCAATATCAACTTGTCGTTGGTCACCGGTTTGGAAATGTAATCATCCATGCCTGCCGCCAGGCACTTGTCCCGCCCATCGTCAAGAACATCTGCCGTCATCGCTGCAATAGGGACGTGAACGCCGGGCTGTTCCCGCTCGCGCAATATCCTGGTGGCCTCAAAACCGTCCATGTTCGGCATGCGGCAATCCATGAAGATAAGGTCATATTGCCGCCGCTCGGCCGCCGCCAGTGCCTCGGCGCCGTCATGGGCCACATCCACCGAACAACCCAGTTTCTCCAGCAAGCCCGTGGCGACACGTTGATTGACGACATTGTCCTCTACCACAAGCACCCGCAGACCGTGATACAAACGCGATGTCTCCGCGGAACCACATAAGCCATCCTCGGCGCAAACGCCGTCGTTTGAGTTGATCAGCGCGGCCACTTCCTTTGCCACCATCCTTTGCCGCAGCGGCCTTCTGAGCACGGCGTCAACAAAAGGATACTGGCTCAGTACACTGCGTTCCGATGCACCCACGGGCACCAGCGCCAACACCGGGCATCGGTGCCTGGCCTTGACCTCACCAACACCGGCCGTGAGCCGCCCGACCCCATCCCCCCGCATGGCGAGATCCACAACAATGATATCCGCACAACAATCGGAATCGCGCCACGCCGCGAGCTGCGCCAGCCCCGCTTCGACCTCGTGGAATATCCGTGTTTTGATACCCCACGGCCCCAGCGCGTGGTTGCAGATCTGCCCCACAAGATCGGACTCACTGAACAGGGCGAGTTCCTGCCCGCCCGCCCCCTGCCGGGCGCTCTTCCCGGCTTCCGGCGTCGGCGTCACACCCAGTTTCAAAGTAAAGAAAAACGTCGATCCCACGCCTTCTTCGCTGTGAACGCCTATACTGCCGCCCATCATCTCAACAAGCTGTTTGCTTATGGCAAGACCCAGCCCGGTGCCCCCAAAGCGCCGGGTGGTGCTGCTGTCCGCCTGACTGAACGCGCTGAACAACTTGTCACACGCCGCTTCCGAAAGCCCAATACCCGTGTCTTGCACTTCAAACAAAAACTGCCATTCACCTTCTGCCTGCCCTGCAATGGACACCTTGAGCAATACCCGCCCCTGGTCAGTAAACTTGATTGCATTGCCCACGAGGTTGATCAATATCTGGCGCAGCCGCCCGGGATCGCCTCTGACCACTTCCGGCACATCGTGATCCACCAACAGGCCCAGTTCCAGCCCCTTGCGCTCACTCAATTCCGCAAACAAATCAAAAATGTCTTCCAGCGTTTTGAAAAAGTCGTACTCGATCTCCTCCAAATCCAGCTTGCCGGCCTCAATCTTGGAAAAATCCAGAATATCATTGATGATAGTCAACAGTGCATTGGCCGAACTTTTTACGGTTTCGGCATAATTTCTCTGTTCTGCATCCAGCGGGGTGTCCATCAACAACGCCGTCATCCCCAAAATCCCGTTCATCGGCGTCCTGATCTCATGGCTCATGGTCGCCAGAAACTGCGATTTGGCCTCGTTGGCCCTCTCAGCCTCCGCCATCGCCTGTTGGAGTTCATACTCCGTTTGTTTGCGGTCGGACACGTCCATCAGGGAACCGACCACTTCCACCGGCTGTCCTTCGCCGTCCCTGACCAGGCGCATCTCATTGTGTACCCAATGAAACACCCCCTCTTTGTCCTTCAGCCGGAATTCCCCCGAAGCCACACCCTCCCGCTCCAGGGATGTGACACAGGAAAAAAAGGCAGCCAGATCGTCCGGATGGAGATGCCCCTCCCAGAAGTCCGCATCCGCCACCACCTCGTCCGCTCCGATACCAAGCAGCGAGTTGATGTTCTCACTAACGAAAGTGATATTGTAACCGTCGTCGATGGCGGCACTGTAAATCGTCGCGGGGCTGGTGTCCAAAAGATGCTTGAGCCGGGCCCGGGTTTGCGTGAGTTCCTGTTCCGCCCGTTTTATTTTCGTGATATCCGTTTGAATCTCAACAACCTGATGAAGCGCACCGCTGCGCCCGGTGACGGGGACGGCCGTGGTTTCCAACCAGCAACAACTGCCATCCTTTTTTGTCACCTTCACTTCGCCCCGCCAACTGTCGCCGGCACGCACCGCCGACCACATTTGCGGGAAATACGGCATCCCTCCAAACTCCGTTACCACAACCGTGCGACGACGCCCCAGCAGCTCCGAAGCCGTATAACCCGACTGCGTGCAGAATTTCTCGTTGACATACACTATCCTGCCACTGCTGTCTATCACATCCACTATGGCGTGCTGATCCAGCGCATATTTTTGCGCATCCAGGTTTGCCTTGAGGTGCTTGGCTGAATCCCTTTGGCTGGCGAACTGGTTGTTGCTCAAGATACAGTCCCTGCGCCGCAGCGCCTTCTCGCATACTGATCTGAGCTGCGGTGTGCGAAAGGGCTTGGAGATAAAGTCCACCGCACCGGAGAGCATGAAGCTGGCGCACCGCTCCATCGTGCCATCGGCGGTCATAATCACCACCGGCTGAATAGGATCCTGGGCAAGGATACTTCCCAACACCTCTCCGCCGTCCATTTTGGGCAACATCACATCGAGCAACACCAGATCGTGACGCCGCTCCTTCCATGCCGCCAGGCCGGCAGCACCATCAGTAGCCACCTCCACGTCATAGTTGGCCTTCAAGACCCGCCTTGCCACCTCGCCTATGTCAAAATCATCTTCTATCACCAGCACCTTCGGCTTGGAGTCAAGCTGTTGATCGGCAAGCAGACAATCCTCCACAATATCGACGAAGCTTCCCTGATCAGCGAAGGGGAGAGAAAGGAAACGCGTAACTTCAAATTCTCTCGCAGTACTCTCGGCAATGGTATCGCTGTACGTCGCCGAGACCAGCACAAAGGGAACGTTCCGCTTTTGCCTGAACACCCCACTGCGGACAAGGCGTGCCAGACGCCAGCCGTCCATTCCCGGCATGTGAACGTCACTGATGATAATATCGAAGCGCTGCTCAGTCAGCGTCTCGATTGCAGAATAGGCATCTTCAACCAGGGTAAGCGCGGTATAGCCCGCACGCCGGAGAAGCCGGGCCAGATACTCACGGGTGTCTTCATTGTCATTGACAATGAGTATTTGGGCGTGCACCGAGCGCAGCCCCTGTTTGCCGCCAGCGCTTCGCTCGGGCATTTCGCCGGCACTGCTCACCATCATTCCCGCCTCACCTCTAGCCCAGATGATATCTTGCCTTGGCCACGTTCCCGTTGCCTTCATAGGTGATGTCACCACAAAAGCCACGCACCAGCGACAGGCCCCTGCCACAAAAGCGTGAGGAATCCGTCTCTCCGCTAAGCACAGCGTGGTAGTCAAACCCATCACCGCTGTCATGAACTTCAATATCCACCATTGCCGCATCATCCCTGGCCGTCAGCGAGACCACTATTTTTATCCACTCTTTTTCCAGGCGCTCAAGTGCCTTTCCCCGTTCAACGTAATATTGCGCAAAGCCCGCAGGATCTGACTTGAGTTCCGCCCCCAGACCAAGCAGGCCATGCTCCAGGGCATTCGAATACAACTCCATCATCACGGTGCAGATCTTCCCCCGCTCCTGCTCGGGAACCCCCACCTGCTGCAATATCTCCTCGCTGATGGCCGCCGGATCGGCCGCCCGGATGAGATTTGCATTCATGTTGATCGTCGTGCAGCGGTTTTTTCCCGGTGCCAACGCAGCCCTGCGGGCCGGCTCATCGCGGCCGATCCTGGCCGCCTGCCCGCAATGTATTCTGATCAGGGAAATATCGTCGTTCTGCTCAACATCGCCTCTGAAGCTCTGCACATCTTCTTTGATCAGCTCAAACAAGTCATCAGTTTCGGCATGCCGCAGCAGGCAGCTTTCGAGCCGGTCGGATCCATACATCTGGCCGGTTTCCCCTACCGCTTCGATCAGACCATCGGTATACATCAGCACTTCCCATTTGGGATCCACCGGCAGAATATCGAGATGCCAATGAAGCCCCGCCCCGTTGCTTACGCCTACGGGTATATTCTGTGACCCTATGGTCGCCACTCTCGCACCATCACTGTTGACAACAAAAATCTCCGGCAAGCCCGCGTTGCAAACAGTCAGCGTATTCCGTTGCGCATTGATCTCCAGCAGCGCCATGGAGCAAAACAAACCGGTCGGGAGCAGTTTGGTCAGTTTTTCATTCAGCTCCGAGACGATGTCCGATATTGGGAGATTTTTGGACGTCATCGCCTTGAACACATCCGCCGCCGGCAGGGCGCCGACCGCCGCCGGCAATCCATGACCGGTGAAATCGCATAACATCACATATATCCCACCGCCCTTTCGTTTCGCTGACATCAGCAAGTCGCCGTTGAACAGGGTCATCGGGGAAGACCAGACGGTGATACCACTGTCGGCAGCGGGGGTCTGCAGCGTTATATTTTCAAACACATGCTTGGCAATCTCCAGCTCCTTTACCGTTGCATCCTGATACAGCGCGAGTTCTTTGTTTTTCTGCACTACGGAGCAATAGAGTTCCCGTATCCGCAACATGGAGGCGATCTTGGACCGCAGTATCTGCCTGTTATAGGGCTTGGTCAGGAAATCATCGCCCCCGGCTTCTATGCATTTTCCCAGGGACTCTTCATCTGTCATTGCGGTGAGGAAAATTATCGGCACAAACCCTGTGCCCTGCATGGCCTTGATCTCCCTGGCCGCCTCGTAACCGTCCATAACCGGCATCATGACGTCGAGCAACACGAGGTCGGGATTGTGCTCAATGCAGGCCGCCACGGCTTCCCGGCCATCGTTTGACGAGACGACATCGTAGCCTTCTTTATGCAACAGCGCCGTCAACACCCGTCTGTTGATGAGGTCGTCATCGGCAACCAGTATCAGGGTCTTTTCCTTCCGCTTCACTTCTCACCGCCCTTTGTATGCTGCGCCAGGTACCGCCGGCCTAGCCAGCCATCCCCTCAATATCAAAGAGCTTCTGGAAATTGGAAATGGCCAGAATATCTTTTATCGCCGGAGTGCAATGACGGATGGTAATATCTGCGGAGTCGCCGCCAGCATACTCTCTCAACAGCAACAACATGCCCAGCGCAGAGCTGTCCATATATTCCGTTCCTTTCAGATCTACGATGTATCTGCTTGGCGTACCCGTCTTCGCGGCATTTTCATAGGCTTCTCTGAATTCCCGGTGCAAGGTGAAGTCGAACCGGTCAGAAATATGAATCACCAGTTCGCTGTTGTCTCCTGACATTTTACTTACAAGCGCCATTTCTCACATCTCCTAAACAGCCTGCTAAAACAAGTCAATCTCGCCCTCGTCCATTTTTTTCTGGTTGACCGCCTTGTGGCGCAGCGACTGCCTGGACAATGACAGGTGCTCCTTGGCGGCATGGGCCAGGGCGATCAACTGTTCCAGCCGGGCAAGAGCATCACGGTCAACCCCTGGGGGTGGCACAATGCTGCCCGATTCCACTACGGCATCCAGTGTTTTGTCTATATGCGCAATCAACTGAGTCACCATGTCCTCGAACTGCAAAGAGGTAATGGCCAAACCGATCTCCTGGTGAATCTTCTGGCTGATTACAGTCACATCAGAAAGCTTTTTTTGCGTGAAATCGTTGATTCTGGCCACTTCCTGAGACATTTGATCCACCTTCTTTTTCGAGCTCAGAACTGTATTGAGATCACGGGATGCCATCTCATTGATCACCCCCCTTGCCGACTCCATGGTCTGGATGGCATCTTTGATGACACCGTCAATCTGATCACTGAAGGCATTGGATTTTATTGACAACTTTCTGACCTCATCCGCCACCACCGCGAAACCGCGCCCGGCATCGCCCGCACGGGCCGCCTCAATGGCCGCGTTCAGAGCCAGCAGGTTGGTTTGCTCAGAAATACCCCTGACTTCCTCGAGTATGGATATCACAGCACCGACTTTGTCTTTGAGATCATCCATCTGGTGCAGCAGCCCCATGCTGCCGTGGCTGGTGTCGATGACGGTGCCGACAAATTCCATCAGGATGCGCTCTGTTTCACTGGCAAATCTGGTGAAATTCAGCGTCTCCTCAGCATTGACACTGGATCCCATCGTGTCCAGGACACTGGCCAGTATCCCCCCCTGCTCTGTCGTTTGGTGGTGCAACCCTTCAAAACTTGCGGTCAGTCCCTTGATGGCGTCATTGACTATCCGGTAGACCTGGTCCACCTCCTCTTTGACACCACCGAGCTGATCCACCATATCCTGCCTGAGCGCCCGGTCTTCATCTTCCAGTTTCGCCACCATGCCCGCCACACGGGAATTGTGATGCCGTTGCTCAGATACCGCTTTGCGGTACTGTTGGAGACGCTTGGTCTGAATGTGAAGGCCAAGTCCCAGCGCCACGATCACGGCATAAATGAGCCAGCTCTGATCCAGGCTCGCAACGAAGTACGATATCGCCACCGCTGCAGCCACTGCCAGCAGGGCACCCGGGATGTGCTTCTTTTTTCTTTCCAGCGTCATGGGATTGCAGCAGTCACGCGCTGTGCCTTATTTTTTTTGCCGCTTGGTTCCTCGATGCCGCCAGTGTGCACAACTTTCCCGCAATTTTCGTCAACGGTAGCACCGCCTGGGCGGCGTTTAGTTTTACCGCTTCGCCGGGCATTCCCCACACCACACTGGTGTTTTCGTCCTGGGCGACCGTTGAGGCGCCGGCGCTCAGCATTTCCTTCAGACCCCGTGCGCCATCGTCACCCATCCCTGTCAGGATGGCCCCGATGGCATTGGGACCCACGTTCTGTGCCACTGAACGGAACATGACATCTACAGACGGCTTGTGACGGTTGACGGGTGGCCCGTCGTTGAGTTCGCAGACATAGCGCGCGCCGTCCCTGGCCACAATCAGGTGGTGACTCCCCGGGGCGATGTAGACATGCCCGGGAACGATCTGCTGCCCGTGCTCCGCCTCGCACACCACCATCTGACAGCTGGCGTTCATGCGATTCGCGAAAGGGCCGCTGAAAGCCTCGGGAATATGCTGGGTAACCACGATGGCCGGACTGTCCGCCGGCATTCCCATAAGCACTTCCTTGATGGCCTCGGTGCCGCCCGTTGACGCCCCTATGGCAATAATGGTGTCAGTGGTCCTGAACTTCGACAAACCCGGTTTTTTCTCCAAGATGGCGTCGGCGCTGAGCTTTTCTCCCACATCGCTGCCGGCGGCGCGCGCATCACGCGCTTTGACGTTCACAGTGGCGGCGGTATGTATCTTTTCCAGTATTTCAAGCCGGTATTGCTCCAGCGATCGGGCAACATCCACCTTGGGCTTGGCAACAAAGTCAATCGCGCCCAACTCCAGCGCCTGGAGGGTGATATCCGCGCCCTTTTCGGTCAACGATGAAATCATGACCACCGGCATGGGCCTGAGCCTCATGAGGTTGGACAAAAACGTCAAGCCGTCCATTTTTGGCATCTCTACATCCAGCGTCAGCACGTCCGGATTGAGCTTTTTTATTTTTTCCCTGGCCATAAGGGGGTCCTGGGCGACGCCGACCACCTCACATCCCGGGTCCGAGTTGATCATCTCGGTCAACAGATTCCTGATCAAGGCGGAATCGTCGATGACCAACACTTTTATCTTCGCGCTACCACTCATTGCCTGACACCATACTGATAAATGACCAAGAATGCCCCATGCAAACTAAAAGAGCTCGATATCACCTTCGACCTTGTCTTTTGCCAAGTGGCCCATGTATTCGGTCTCTCTCTCGACCACCGTATTGTTGTGCAGCGACTGCAACCGCTTCACCCGCGCCCGCCCCGACGCCGGCTCGTACAGCACCTTGCGCGGGCAGGTATCCCCGAGATCTTCAGACACCACCTCCAGCGCTTCCTGGTGAAGGTATTCCCGGACAAATTCAATGTTGCGTTTCCCCACGTCGGTCATTTGGGCAAGGATTTTCCCCCCGCCGAAAACTTTGACTTCCAGATTGGCACGGCGGCCCCCGTTCTTCAGGATGTCGTTGATCAGATGCTCCATGGCATAGTTTCCATAGCGCGTGGCGGCGCCGAGCCCGTTGTCCTCCGCTGTCGCCGGCAACATGAAGTGATTCATTCCCCCGATGCCCAGCTTGCGGTCGCGGATACAGGCAGACACGCACGAGCCCAATACCGTCACAATGGCCTCCCCATACATCGTCACGTAGTACTCACCCGGCAGTATTTTTGCCGTAAACACATTGGTGTGTTTGTCCCAGTACCGGTTGATATGCTCAAAGCCGGGCAATACCGGCGGCGGACTGTCCTGTGCCGACGGGTGGCCCCGTGACGTTTTCCTTGCCGATCTCATTAACTTTTCTTTCTGTAAATTGTTTGTCCGAGGGAATCAAACCGGTTCGACACCTTGTACAACGTTTCGGAGTGACCGATGAAGAGATGCCCCTGCTCCACCAGCAAATTGGCATAGCGGTCGAACAACACCCGTTGGGTTTCCTTGGTGAAATAAATCACGACGTTTCTGCAAAAAATGAAGTCGAACGGTCCGCGCATCGGCCACTCTTCCATCAGGTTGAGCTGCTTGAAGGTAATCATCTGCCTGGCCGCATCGCGGAGCTTCACCGCATCCGCGTTTGCACCCGTTCCCTTTATGAACCAACGCCTGACCACAGAGGCGGGGATTGATTTGATCTGGTCCGCGGCGTATACACCGCGCCTGGCCTTGTCCAGCACGTTGGTGTCCAGGTCGGTGGCGAGTATTTTCACATCCCAGCCACGCTCATTTTTAAAAAACTCCCCCAGGGTGATGGCCAGGCTGTAAGGTTCTTCACCGGTGGAGCAGCCGGCAGACCAGACACGCAGGCGGCGTTCGCGGCTTTTTTCCTTTTTCAGGTGCGGCAGTAAAGTGTTTGAAAGATATTGGAAATGATGATTCTCACGAAAGAATGAGGTCAGGTTGGTGGTAATGGCATTGACAAAGTTACCCACTTCATCGCTATCCCCCTGCCTGAGAAGATCGCAGTAATCGTCAAAGTTCTCCAGCCCCAGCGCGCGCACCCGCTTGGCCAGACGGCTGTACACCATGTTCCGCTTGGCATCACTGAGTGCAATCCCGGTAAACTGCGCCGCCAGCTCCTTCAAGACGTTGAAATTCCGGTCGGTAAACTGAAATTCCCTGTCACCGTTCATGTTTCTCCCCAAAGGTATAGGACCTGACTTCACACCAGCAGTGAGGCCGACCCGGGCGCCGGCTTCTGCGCTCAGGGACACATCGCTCAGAACTCCGCCCACTCGCCATCGGCGTCAGACGACGCAGACGGTTGCCTTCTGGCAGGCGCAGATGAGCCGCCCCGGTTGGCGGCTGGCCGGAGGGCTGCGCTCGCAGCCCGGCGGGGCGCGGCCGGCGGTTCCAACGGTGATTCATCGTTGCCGATCTTGAAAAAGCTCACCAGGCGCACCAGCTCCTTGGCCTGCTCATCCATGGATTCGCTGGCAGATGCCGCCTCCTCCACCAGGGCGGCGTTTTGCTGAGTCACCTCGTCCATCTGCATGACGGCTTTGTTCACCTGCTCGATGCCAGACGACTGTTCCTGGCTGGCGGCGGCAATCTCAGCGATGATGTCACTCACTTTCTTTACCGCATTGACGATTTCTTCCAAGGTGCTTCCGGACTCATCCACCAGCTTGGTACCGTCTTCAACCTTCTCGACACTGTCTTTGATCAGCGTCTTGATTTCCTTGGCCGCCGCAGCGCTGCGCTGCGCCAGATTCCTGACCTCTGTCGCCACAACCGCAAAACCGCGACCCTGCTCGCCGGCGCGGGCCGCCTCCACCGCCGCGTTCAGCGCCAGCAGATTGGTCTGAAAGGCGATTTCATCAATGACGCCGATAATGTCGGCGATTTTCTTGCTGCTGTCGTTGATTTCCGCCATGGCCGAGACCGCATTGCTGACCACCTCACCGCCTTTTTCGGCCTGATCCCGGGCACCCGCCGCCAGTTGATTGGCCTGGCGGGCGTTGTCCGCATTCTGCTTGACCGTGCTGGTCAGTTCCTCCATGCTGGATGCTGTTTCCTCCAGCGAAGACGCCTGCTCCTCAGTACGCTGGCTCAGATCCTGGTTTCCCTGGGATATTTCCGACGCCCCCGTGGTAATGGTTGACGCGGCCTCGCGGATGCGAACCACCATATCCTTCAGATTGGACACCGTGGCATTCAGCGCATCCTGCAGCGACTTGAAGTCACCCTGAAAATCCCCCGTCATGGTCTGGCTGAGGTCACCGTCAGACATGGACTTGATGACGCGGGTACTTTCCCGCAGCGGCTCGACCACCGCATTGAGCAAGGTGTTGATCCCTTCACTCAAGGACGCCATGAAGCCCTCATAGCGGGATGAATCCAGCCGCGATTCGAGATCACCCTGGCTCGCCGCCTCGATCAGCCGCGCTATCTGCTTCTCCGCATCTTTCTGCTCGGTAATGTCCTTCCACTCCACCATGTTGCCCAGCCAGCCACCCTCAGAATCGACCACGGCGGTGGCATTCACCTCAAACTGAACGTCGCCCAGGTCGATCTCCGCTTTGGCGGGCAGATTGTCCGGATTGGACAACAGCGCTCTTTGGTGGGACGGATTCTTGTGAAACACATCAATACAGGTCCCGACCAGATTGTCCACATCCAAACCGGGAAACACTTTGCGCAATTCACTCTGCCGTTGCCTCAGCATAGCCAGGACGGCTGGATTGGCGTAGGTGATCTCAAAGTCAGTATTGGCCAGCATGATATTGGTGGTGGCACCGTCTACAGCAGACTGCAGCCGCGCTATTTCCTCGTCCTTGGCTCGTTTTTCGGTAACGTCCTCCCACTCCATCGAGTTGCCCACGTAGCGGCCCGCCGCATCGGTAATGGCCGTAACGTTGATGTGGAAGGTAAGGGGGCCGACATGAATGTCCGTCTCATACGGCAGATTGGCAGGATCGGACAAGAGCTTTCTTTGGTGCGCAGGATTGCTGTGAAAATCGTCAATACACGACCCCACCAGCCTGTCAGCGCTGAAACCGGGGTACAGCGAACGCAGCTCCGCCTCATATTTCTTCAGCATCCGCACCGTCGCCTTGTTGGCATACGTCACCTTCAAATCACGATCTATCATCATGATGGCGGTTATGGCGTTGTCCACGGCGGCCTGGGTGCGCATGGAGGCATCGGCGTGGGCACGTTCCCTGCTGACGTCCATCCACTCCAGGCTGTTGCCGATATACTCGCCGCTGCTGTCGTACATCGCCGTTACATTGATACGGAAAGTCAGCGGCCCTACCTCAATATCGGTGGAATAGGGCAGATTCTCCGGCCGCGACAGGAGCTGGCGCTGATGGGAGGGGTTGGCGTGAAACACGTCAATACAAGTCCCAACCAGTTTGGACAGATCCAGCCTGGGGTAAATCTTCGCCAGCGTCTCTTCGTTTTCCTGCAACAGCCTGACCGTCGCTTTGTTGACATATGTGATGACCAGGTCCCGGTCTATCATCATCATGGGAGTAAAAGCATTTTCCAAAACACCCCGGACCTTCGCCAATTCATCTTCCGCATGACCGGCAGTGATGCCGCTCCGCTCTTTCGTGTTCACTGCCATTGTTCCATTGTCCTCGTGATGGTCTTCCTGCATGATTGAGGCGACGGTGTTCAAGGCATCGCCCCACGCAATCTGACATTCTTCGCTCCACATTTCCCCTGCCGCTTCTTTCATGGCAGCCAGGAGAAGCCTGTTGACGGCATCATAATCATCCCGCGTAACGCCCAGCCTTCCATGCAGCCGGCCCAGCGCTTTGAGCTGGGGGATCATCGCATCCGGATTATGAAGCTGTCCCACTACTGTTTTCAGCACGCCCAGCAATTTTTTCTGTTGCTGAACCATGTCGGTGTTGGCAAACAGCCGGCGGGCCGCGGGAATCTCCTCAAACACCTTGTTGTAGAAGTTCTTGACGAAACTCCGGCGCCTGACCAGCACCTTCAACGTACTTTGCAGCAGTTCCACATCCAGGCCCAGGGGGCTCTTCTTGGCGGCTTCCTGGTTCATATCGTTACCGCATATAAATCGCCGGACATGACCCGGCAGCCTGTCCTTTGCGACATGTCGCCGTCACTGCGCCATAAACGCAAAATGGGCCAGGAACTCGGTCAGCGACGATGACTTTGCCGTCGGTCCTTTTTTTCCGGCAGGACGGGCGCCACCGCAGCGTGGACTGAGTGCCCGGATTTCCCGCTCGTTCTTCCCGGCCGGCCTGCTGACACCCGCTTCCCGCACGGCACACCTCCTAAATCGGTCTCTCACTCGAAAGAACCCGTATCGCTGCCGTTCAGCAGCCGGTCAATGTCCAGCACGATGACCATTTTTTCATCCACGGTAGCCAGACCCTTGACGAACTCCGCGCTCACCATACCGCCCAGATCCGGGGCGGTTTTGAGTTGGTCACCCGTCACGTTGTAGACCTCCGACACCGCGTCGACCACCACGCCCATGGTTCTGTCACCGTTTTGAGAGACCACTTTGAGAACGATGACGACGGTAGTGGGCCCATATGGAATTTCCGTCATGGAGAACCGCTGCCGCAAATCAATAATGGGAACAATGGTCCCCCGCAGATTGATCACACCTCTGACATAACTTGGTGTATTGGGTATGGGCGTTTCCTTCTCCCAGCCTTTTATTTCCTGAACTCTGAGTATGTCCACCCCATACTCTTCGCCGTCCAGTATGAAGGTGAGATACTGCTCGGAGTCCACGCTGGTACCCACTTCAGTATCCAATTCTTGAGCATGTGCTAAATTCATCGTCGAAGCTCCTTACGCTACGGCATTGAGGCCTGAGTCCACCAGCGGTGCCCGGGGCCGGCGTGGGAACGACTGCGACGCCCTGATCAACCCTGCGACATCCAGTATCAATGAGACTTTGCCGTCGCCCAATATGGTCGCACCTGAAATACCTTCTATTCTCTTGAAGTTGGTTTCCAGGCTCTTGATGACAACCTGCTGCTGGCCCAGCATCTCATCGACAAAGAGCCCCACTTTCTGCCCTTCGCCCTCCACAACCACCAACAGGCCGCCGACCAGGTTTTCGCTGTCCGGTGTCTGTCCAAACACGTCGTACAATCTCACTATGGGAATGTAGTCATCGCGCAGCTTGTAGATTTCAGAGCTTCCGGCGATGGTATTGACGCTTTTCTCGTTGATTTGCAGCGACTCAACAATGGACACCAGGGGGATAATAAAGGTATCGGATCCCACCCGCACCAGCTGGCCATCCAGTATGGCCAGCGTCAATGGCAGGCGTATGCGGAAGGTGCTGCCTTGTCCCTCCACCGAATCCAGTTCTATGGAGCCCCCCAGGTCCTGCATATTTCTCTTGACGACATCCATGCCCACACCGCGGCCGGAGACATCGCTCACCTGCGCCGCAGTGGAAAACCCGGGCTCGAACAACAGATCGTAGATGTGCTCGTCGGACAAGGTCTCACCTTCATTGACCAGGCCGCGCTCGATCGCCTTGCGCAACACCCGCTCCTTGTTGATTCCGGCGCCGTCGTCGGTGATCTCGATAACAATGTTTCCGCCTTTGTGGAAGGCGTTTAAATGCACCGTGCCCGTCTCCGGTTTGCCGGCCTTGCGGCGTTCTTCCGGGGTTTCTATGCCATGGTCCAGTGAGTTCCTGACAAGATGAACCAGAGGATCGCCTATTTTCTCCATTACGGTCTTGTCAAGCTCGGTCTGTTCACCCGACATTTTCAGAACCACCGATTTGTTGAGCTTTGAACTCAGATCGTGAACCATGCGGGGAAACCTGTTGAAAGCGAAGCTGATGGGAAGCATGCGGATACGCATCACGCTTTCCTGCAATTCCCTGGTATTGCGTTCCAGGTTGGCCAGACCGTCTTTCAGCTTTTCAAAATCGTTTGGGGTGATTTCACTGAAATCCGCACTGATCTGGCCCAACATGGACTGGGTGATAACCAGCTCTCCGACCATATTGATCAAGTCATCGATCTTGTCTATGGACACCCTGATCGAACTGCCCTCGCCCTTGGACACTTTCGACGGCTTGTCGCTGCCGGCCTTTCCTGACCTTGCCGGCGCGTTCTTCTGGAGCGGCGGCGGGGAGGCTGAACGGTGTTCTCCTTTGACGGCCTCGCTGTTGCTTTCTCCGCCGGTCTGCGCCGCCGGGACCCGGGCCTCACCCGACTCCTCAATGCTGAGTTCGCAGTCGTCTTCCACCCATTCAAAAGCCGCTTTCAGCTCGTCCCGGGACGAGGCGCTGGCCATCTGCAGTTCCCAGGACAAGTAGCAATCTTCCGGGTCGACGTCGGCCAATATGGGCAGATCGTCACAATTCACCGTGGCCTGCAAGGTGCCGTGGGAAGCCAGCTCCTGAAATATCAGCTCGGGATCATTCCCGGTTTTAAACAAGTGATGCAGGGGTTTGAAGCTTATTTTCCAAATTCTGGCTTTGGGTTCACCCTCCGCCGCGGCCGGTTCCGTGGGCCGGGACGGTTCTGAAGGGGGTTCTTTGTCCCCACCATTCAGCTCTGCCTCCAGCTCAGCCTGCAGGCCTTGTTTTTTTTCCTGATCCACCGCCTCACCGTCTTGCAGCGAGGTCAGCATATCCTTGAGGCAGTCCACACACCGCAAAAAGAGATCCACCAGTTCCTGGGTGACGCAGCGCTTGCCGTCCCGCACCTCATCCAGCAGCGTTTCCAGCACGTGGGTGAATTCCGCGACATCCGTCAAACCGAAGGTGGCGCTGCCACCTTTGATGGAGTGGGCGGCCCGGAATATGCTGTTCACCATGTCATCATCAGCGGCGCCCACGTCCAGATTGAGGAGATTGGATTCCATGATCTCCAATCCCTCGAAGCTCTCTTCATAAAAGGTATGAAGAAACTGGTCCATGTCTATGGCCATGAGACTACCTCATCACTTTCTTTATGGTCGCAATGAGCTGATCCGGGTTGAAGGGTTTCACTATCCATCCCGTCGCGCCGGCCGCCTTGCCTTCCTGCTTTTTGTTCGCACCGGATTCGGTGGTCAACATCAATATCGGAGTAAACTTGTAATTCGGTAAAGACCTGAGTTCTTTGATCAGGCTGATGCCATCCATGTTGGGCATGTTCACATCCGTCAACACCAGATTCACGTTGCTGCTGCTCTTTGCCTTGTTCAGGGCGTCTTGCCCGTCCACCGCCTGCACTACATCGTAGCCGGCATTTTGCAGCGTGAATGACACCATCTGCCTCATCGAAGCAGAATCATCGACCGCTAAGATTGTCGCCATTGCTCTTCCCCTGATAGGTACTGTTTGATCAGCGTACGAAGCCGGGCTCAAAACCCGAGTTGCGCCGACATTCCAAGAATGTCACTCGTAGCCCTCACCGTTTCATTGACCCCCTGCCAGTCAATATCAACGCCTTTTCCCTTGGCGTCTTGCTTGAAAGAAAGAAGTAGTTGCATGACCGGGGTATCCATTCTCGTGACTTTTGTAACATCCATGGATACGGGTTTTTCAGTTGCCAGCGCCTGGACCAGCGTTTCTTTTATCTCCGCCGCATTGTTGATGGTCCATTCGCCCTCCCCGCTTACCAGGGCGCTGTCCTTTCCGTTGTCTATCGCTATCACTGCCGCCGCTTCGCTCATTGTTGGTTCCTTGCTCCTGCCAAGCCATCGGATCAACTGGGTTTTCGGCAGCCGATGCAACAACTTTAGGTGAAATCAGAACAGCAGCGAGGCTAGCGGGGGAAACCCCGGCTGGCAGTTAAGTGATTGAAATAACCGCAGAAATACCGTGAAGACAGAATGAGGGCATTGCGCTGGGCATGCCGGCGTTGCGCGGCATGCCACGCAGCGCCCGTTTCAGCGAAACGGGTGGATTCAATTGGGGGAAGGATGGAAAACGATCATACGGAGAAGCACAAAGCGGAACCTGCCAGCAGCAAAAACGCCGCAGGCTATGGCTGCCGGGCGCGGGCGACGCCGCGGCCGCATCCGGCCCCCGGGGATCTCCGGCGCGATCGCTACGCGTAACTGACGAAAGAGGGGGCCGGATTCACGCCGGCGAGAACCGCCGTGGCGCCACGCGGCCGCAACGACACGCCCGGAATCCCGCTCCCGGCCGATGGCGCTGCCCGATGCTCTCAGCCACCGTACATGGGCGTCTGCCAGAACGAAAAATTCACTTCTTTGGCGGGCGCCTCGCTCAGGCGCACCGTTTCCAGCAGTTCGTTGTTCGCGTCCAGTATGGTCAGTGTGCCATCGCTGGGGTTGGGCACGAACACCCGCCCCGCCAAAGGTGAGAACGCCAGGGAGCGCCGCCCGCAGTCTGCCGCCCCGACGGCAAGGCGCTGAGTCAGGCAGAGTTCGGGAAGCTGCCCCGCATCAAAGACCAGCACGTCGGTCAGATTGATGTTGTCCCGCTGCGTTCCCTTGCCGGTGGCGGCCGTTGTCACGTACAAGCGGCTGCCATCGGCATTGAAACGGTAGACGCTGGGGTAGACGTCCTGGAAGTCCATGGTACTCACCATCACCCCGGTTTCCGCGTCCATGACGGAGATCCGGCCGATCACATGATCGGCATCACGCGTTCTGTCCACACCTTTACCGATCAGGTAACGTCCGCAGGGACTCAGCAACAGATTGCTGCTCACCGCCATGGGCGCGACGCGTTCCACCGTGGCGCTGAGGGGATCAATGGTGACAACATTTCTGTAACCGTTGTTGAGATTGTAGATCTTGCCAAGAACTGTTGAAAAAACCATGCCGTGAGGGAAGGCGT
>DRLM01000147.1 GCA_011375345.1 Gammaproteobacteria bacterium | reverse complement strand
GAACCCCGTCCGGTGACCGTGGGCGTGAGTGCGGAGGGCTACACCGAAATCCTCGCCGGCCTGGACCCCGGCGAGCGGGTGGTGACCTCGGCCCAGTTCCTGATCGACTCCGAATCCAAGCTGCGGGAAGCCACCGCCAAGATGAGGGAGGCCATGGGCGCTGCGCCGGATGCTGGCCCGGACATGAAGGACATGTCCATGGACGACATGGCGATGGGTGAGATGAGTATGGACAATCTGGACATGTCGGACATGACTATGGAAGGGGGGCAGCAGCCATGACACTGCCCTTGCGCGTTGAACTTCGGCCGGCGTTTCGGTTCCACCCTGCCTGGTGGCATACCTCCCTTCTCCCTCAGGGAGAAGGACAGGATAGGGGGGGCACATTCATCAACTCACCCCGCCCTGGTCCTCCCCCTGGGAGAGAGGGGACACGCGCGGGGCGGCGGGATGCCGGACCAAACACCGGAATCTTCCTGCTCCCCCCTTTGCAAAAGAGGGGTGGGGGAGGATTTTTTCATCACCCCTCCCTCTGCAAAGGGAGAGCCAAGAGGCGTGGTGCCCAGGCCAGGCTGCCCTTTGGGCGGAGGGCCGCGCCATGATTCAGCGCATTATCGAGGCCTCCTTAAAAGACAAATTCCAGGTGCTCATCGCCACCGTGTTGCTGGTGGCGGCCGGGGTGTGGGCCGTCAAGAACACCCCGCTGGACGCCATCCCCGATCTGTCCGATGTGCAGGTGATCGTGTTCAGCGAATACCCCGGCCAGGCGCCCCAAGTGGTGGAAGACCAGGTCACCTATCCTCTCACCACCGCCATGCTGGCGGTGCCGGGGGCCAAGGTGGTGCGGGGCTATTCCTTCTTCGGCTTTTCCTTCGTCTACATCATTTTCGAAGACGGCACCGATCTGTACTGGGCGCGCTCGCGGGTGCTGGAGGCGCTGAATTTCGTCAGCGGCCGCCTGCCCCGCGGGGTGAACCCCACCCTGGGCCCTGACGCCACCGGCGTGGGCTGGGTGTACGAATACGCCCTGGTGGACCGCACGGGCCGCCATGACCTGGCCCAACTGCGTTCCATCCAGGACTGGTATCTGCGCTATCCCCTGCAGACCGTGGCAGGGGTGGCGGAAGTGGCCTCCGTGGGCGGGTACGTCAAACAATACCAGGTGGAGGTGGACCCCAACGCCCTGGCAGCCTACCGTATTCCCCTGGCCAAAGTGCGCCAGGCCATCCAGCGTTCCAACAATGACGTGGGCGGGCGCTTGATCGAAATGGCCGAGACCGAGTACATGGTGCGCGGTTTGGGCTATATCCAAAGCCTCGATGACTTGCGCACCATCCCCGTGGGGGTGGACGAGCACGGCACGCCCATCCGTCTGGCGGACGTGGCCCAGGTGCATCTGGGGCCGGAGCTGCGCCGCGGCGTGGCGGAGCTGGGCGGTGCGGGGGAAGTGGCCGGCGGCGTGATCGTGATGCGCTACGGCGAAAACGCCCTGGCCACCATCAAGCGGGTGCGCGCCAAGCTGGACGAACTCAAGCAGGGCCTGCCCGCAGGGGTGGAGATTGTCACCGTCTACGACCGCGGCGGCCTCATCGAGCGGGCAGTGAGCAATCTCAAGGAAAAGCTCATCGAAGAGTCCATCGTGGTGAGCCTGGTGTGCCTGCTGTTTTTGTTGCACGCCCGCTCGGCCCTGGTGGCCGTCATCAGCCTGCCCATCGGCATCCTTATGGCCTTTTTGGTGATGAAGTGGCAGGGCATCAACGCCAACATCATGTCCTTAGGGGGCATCGCCATCGCCATCGGCGCCATGGTGGACGGCGCCATCGTGATGATCGAAAACGCCCACAAGCACCTGGAGCAGGCCGCCCGCGCCAAAGGCGCCCCCCTCAACACCACGGAACGCTGGTGCGCCGTGGGCGACGCCGCCAAGGAAGTGGGACCGGCGCTGTTTTTCTCCCTGCTCATCATCACCGTGTCCTTTCTGCCGGTGTTCACCCTGCAGGCGCAGGAAGGGCGCTTGTTCTCGCCCCTGGCCTTCACCAAAACCTACGCCATGGCGGCGGCGGCCATCCTGGCAGTGACCCTGGTGCCGGTGCTCATGGGCTATTTCATCCGCGGCAAAATACTGCCGGAGGCGAAAAACCCGGTGAACCGCCTGCTCCACGCCCTGCACCGGCCGCTGCTGAGTCTGTGCATGCGCTGGAAAATGGTCACATTGAGCGCGGCGGTATTGGTGCTGGCAGCCAGCGCCTGGCCGGTCTTGAAGCTGGGCTCGGAATTCATGCCACCCTTGGATGAGGGCGACATTTTGTACATGCCCACCACTTATCCCGGCATCTCCATCACCAAGGCCCGGGAACTGCTGCAACAGACAGACAAGATTCTGGCCGGCTTTCCGGAAGTGGAGCAGGTGTTCGGCAAAGTCGGCCGGGCCGACAGCGCCACCGATCCCGCACCCCTGGCCATGCTGGAGACCACGGTCAAGCTCAAGCCCAAGTCTGAGTGGCCTGACCCGGCCAAGACCACCCAGGCATTGATGCAGGAGATGGACGCGGCCATCCAGTTCCCGGGGGTGGCCGATGCCTGGACCTATCCCATCAAAACCCGCATTGACATGTTGTCCACCGGCATCAAAACGCCCATCGGCATCAAAGTCAGCGGGCCGGATCTGGCGGTGCTGGAGCAGGTGGCGGGCGACATCGAGCGGGCCTTGAAAACCCTGCCGGACACCCTCTCCGCCTTCGGCGACAAGGCGGCGGGCGGCTATTACCTGGACTTTGACATCAACCGCGAGCAGGCCGCCCGCTACGGCCTCACCGTGGGTGCTGTGCAGGACGTGATCCAAAGCGCCATCGGCGGCATGAACGTCACCTGGACAGTGGAAGGCCTGGAACGCTACCCCGTCAACCTGCGCTATCCGCGCGAACTGCGCGACAACCTGGAAGCGCTCAAGCGGGTGCTTATTCCCACCCCCGTGGGGGCGCAGATTCCCTTGTCCCTGGTGGCGGAGCTGAAGCTGAGCCGCGGCCCGCCCTCCATCAAAAGCGAAAACGCCCGCCCCAATGCCTGGGTGTACGTGGACATCAGCGGCTCCGACATCGGCGGCTACGTGGCCCGGGCCAAGCAGGTACTCCGCCAGCAGGTGACCATCCCCCCCGGCTACACGTTAAGCTGGTCGGGCCAGTTTGAATACATGGAGCGGGCGGCGGCGCGTTTGCGCATCGTAGTACCGGCCACCTTGCTGATCATCTTTGTGCTCTTGTACTGGAACTTCCGCAATCTCACCGCTCCGCTGGTGGTAATGCTGTCCGTGCCGTTCGCCCTGGTGGGCGGCATCTGGCTGGTATACGGGCTGGGTTACAACCTGTCCGTGGCCGTGGTGGTGGGCTTCATCGCCCTGGCCGGAGTGGCGGCGGAGATCGGTGTGCTGGTGCTCACCTTCATCGACCACGAAGTGGCCCGGCGCCGCCACGAAAAGGGCCAGGGGGAGACCGCCGCCGGGCCACCCCCTCATCACGCCCTGCCCTTGCACGCCCGGCTGGACCAGGCCGACATCATGGCCGCGGCCCTGGCCGGCACGGCCGAGCGGGTGCGCCCCATTGCCATGACCGCCACCGCCATCATTGCCGGCCTGTTGCCCATCATGTGGAGCCATGGCACCGGCTCGGAAGTGATGCAGCGCATCGCCGCCCCCATGGTGGGGGGCATGGTGAGCGTGACAGTATTGAGTCTGCTGGTGTTGCCCGTCATCTATGGCCTGGTGTTGCAGGTAAAAGAGGGCGCCTTGAAAAGCGCGCGGGAGTAAACTGGTGACCAGGGACAGCTTGCGTGCAGACAGGACAAGGAGACCGCAATGACTGAAGCCGTGGCAAAGGCGCCCGGCACCGTCCGGCTGACCATCAGGGGCATGAGTTGCGCCGGCTGCGTCAGCGCTGTGGAAAACGCCATCAAGGGGGCGCCCGGGGTGCTGGACGCCGCGGTGAATTTCAGCACGGAAACCGCCGAATTACGCCTCGACCCCCACAAAGGCAGCCTGGGGGCTGTGCAACGGGCAGTGGCGGAAGCCGGTTATGAGGCCGTGGTTCCTGCCACGGCACCGGCGGCGGCCGCAGAGCAGCGCGAGCAGGAACGCCAGCAAGACTACCGCGAGCTGATGCGCAAATTCTGGTTCGCCGCCGCGATATCGGTGCCGGTGATGGTGTTCAGCTATCCGGAGCATTTCGGCTTTGCTGAGCTGCTGCCCCCCGGCAGCGAGGCCCGCCGTCTGGTATGGGGCGTGCTGGGGCTGGCGGCCCTGCCGGTGCTGCTGTGGTCCGGTTCCCGTTTTTACGCCGGCATGTGGGCGGCCCTGAAACACCGCAGCGCCAACATGCACACCCTGGTTGCCACCGGCGTGAGCGCCGCGTACCTGTACTCCCTGGCGGCGGTGCTGGTGCCCAGCCTGTTTCCCGATCCCGCCCTGGCGGAAGTGTTCTGGGAAGTGGCCACGGTGGTGATCGCGTTCATGCTGCTGGGCTCGGCCCTGGAACTCAAAGCCAAGGGCCGTACCTCCGAGGCCATCAAAAAACTTATCGGCCTGCAGGCCCGGACCGCCCGGGTGGTCCGGGGTGGCAAAGAGCTGGACATCCCGGTGGAAGAGGTGCTGGTGGGTGATACCGTGGTGGTGCGGCCGGGGGAGAAAATCCCCGTGGACGGGATGGTGCTGGAGGGCAGCTCCAGCGTGGACGAAGCCATGATCACCGGCGAGTCCCTGCCGGTGGAAAAAAAACCCGGTGACAACGTCATCGGCGCCACCTTGAACAAAACCGGCAGCTTTCGCTTGCGCGCCACCAAAGTGGGGGCCGACACGGCCCTGGCCCACATCATCCGCATGGTACAACAGGCGCAGGGTTCCAAGGCGCCCATCCAACGGGTGGTGGACGTGGTGTCCGCCTGCTTCGCGCCCGCGGTGCTGCTGTTGGCGGTGGCGGCCTTCGTTCTGTGGTACGACTTTGGCCCCGAGCCCCGGCTGGCCTATGCCACCATCGTCGCGGTCACCACCCTCATCATCGCCTGCCCCTGCGCCCTGGGGCTGGCCACGCCCACCTCGCTGACCGTAGGCCTGGGCAAGGCCGCCGAGCATGGCGTATTGATCCGCTCCGGCGATGCCCTGCAAAGCGCCAAGCGCCTGAACACCCTGGTGCTGGACAAAACCGGCACCATCACCCGCGGCCAGCCGGCCCTCACCGACGTGGTGGCCGGGAACGGCTTTGTCACAGAGGACGTGCTCAGCCTGGCCGCCAGCCTGGAACAGGGCTCAGAGCATCCCCTGGGCGAGGCCATCGTCAAGGGCGCGCGAGCCAGGCAACTGGCGCTGGATGCCGCCACGGATTTCGCCGCCGTGCCCGGCAACGGTGTCAGCGGCCGGGTGGGCGGACGCGAGGTGCTGCTGGGCAACGCCAGACTGATGCGTGAGCGCGGCATCGACAGCACTCCCTTGCAAGAGCAGTGGAACCGCCTGGCGGGGGAAGGCAAAACCCCCATGTTCGTCGCCATCGCCGGCCGTGCCGCCGGCCTGGTGGCTGTGGCGGACACGGTCAAGCCCGATTCCCGGCAGGCCATTGCCCGCCTGCGCGAACTGGGCCTGGAGGTAATCATGCTCACCGGCGACAACCGCCGCACCGCCGCGGCCATTGCCCGGCAGGTAGGTGTGGAGCGGGTGCTGGCAGAAGTCCGGCCCCAGGACAAGGCCCGCGCAGTGCAACAACTGCAAGAGGAAGGCAAGGTGGTGGGCATGGTGGGCGACGGCATCAACGATGCCCCCGCCCTGGCCCAGGCTGATGTGGGCTTTGCCATCGGCACCGGCACCGACGTGGCCATTGAAGCCTCGGACATCACCCTCATCCACGGCAGTCTCACGGGCGTGGTCACCGCCATGGAAGTGAGTGGCGCGACGCTGCGCAACGTCTACCAAAACCTGTTTGGCGCCTTCGTCTACAATGCTGCCGGCATCCCCGTGGCCATGGGCGTGCTCTATCCCTTCTTCGGCGTGTTGCTCTCCCCCCTCATCGCCGCCGCCGCCATGGCCTTCAGCTCCGTCACCGTCGTCACCAACGCCAACCGCCTGCGCCACTTTCAACCCCGGGGGGCCCGGCCATGACCGCCGACCGCCTCATCGTCACCCTGCTGGGCCTGGGCCTGATGGTATTTATTGTCTGGTATTTCTGGCTGAAGAAGAACTGATGCGGCCATGGGCCACAAAGAAAAATCAGCGGCGGGCAAGCGCGTTAAGGGATCTGACTCCTTATTTACCGACCCCTTTTACCTTTGTGATTGAATTTTAATTTGCGAATACGCCGGATTGAGCGGCCGTACGGCCGGTTGTCCCCTCTCCCAGGACCGGGAGAGGCCAAAGGTGAGGGTTCAAGTTTCAACCCCGGCATGTGTCCACCCCTCTCCCCTCAAGGGGAGAGGGGGTAATAGCTACGATGCCGCCCCAAAGGCGGGGGAGTTACTGACCCCCTACCCAAAGACATTAAAATACAACTGCCGGAAAACTTGACAGTTGGTCCGGCTGGTCTGAATGTAAGAAATAAAAATGATTAATATTCAATAAACTATGAATTGGCACGTGGTTTGCCTTCTGGTTGAGAATACGTGCTGACACCCAAAGCGAGCAATCAAGGACAACAATAAGGAGCATAAAGGAGCATACAATGCGCAAGTTTTGCAGGGCGATT
>DRLM01000146.1 GCA_011375345.1 Gammaproteobacteria bacterium | reverse complement strand
CACCTCGCCACCCAGTTGCGCGGCCATGGTCTGCATGCCATAACAGATGCCCAGCACCGGCACGCCCAGCTCGAATACGATATCCGGCGCCCGGCCCGTGGTCTCCGCCGTGACCGTGTCCGGCCCTCCCGACAGGATGATGCCCTTAGGCTTGAAGCGGCGGATAGCATCCTCACTCATGTCAAAGGGATGCAGCTCACAATACACCCCCAGCTCCCGCACCCGGCGGGCAATGAGTTGTGTGTATTGGGAACCAAAGTCGAGAATCAGAACGCGGTCGGCGTGGATATCGGTCATGGGAGCCTGTGTTTCGTTGAACCACGGAGAGCACAAAGAAATATAATTTGGAAAGTACCTGAGATTGGCGCCGGGCGCGGCCTTCGCTGCAGGACCGGGCTATGGTGCCTTTCCCAATAGTCTTGACTCCGTGCTCTCCGTGGTGAAAAAAGTCGAATCAATCCACCCGGTAATTGGGCGCTTCGCGGGTGATCGCCACATCGTGCACATGGCTTTCGCGCATGCCGGCGTGGGTGACCCGCACAAAGGTGGGCCTGGTGCGCATTTCTTCGATATTCCGGCAGCCGGTGTAACCCATGCTGGCGCGCAACCCGCCCATGAGCTGGTGGACAATGGCCACCAGCGAACCTTTGTAGGGCACCCGGCCTTCGATGCCTTCCGGCACCAGCTTTTCCACCTCCGACTCTTCCTGAAAATAGCGGTCAGTGGAACCGCGCTGCATAGCACCCAACGAACCCATACCGCGGTAGGATTTGTAGGACCGGCCCTGGTACAGTTCCACTTCGCCGGGGGATTCCTCGGTACCGGCAAACATGCTGCCCACCATGATGCTGTGGGCACCGGCGGCGATAGCCTTGGCCACGTCGCCCGAAAAACGAACGCCGCCATCGGCGATCACCGGCACGCCGGATTTCGCCAAAGCCGCTGCCACATTGGCAATGGCGGTGACTTGCGGCACGCCCACGCCGCTGACAATGCGGGTGGTGCAGATGGAGCCGGGACCGATGCCCACTTTTACGCCGTCAGCCCCCGCTTCCACCAGGGCCAGGGCCCCTTCGGCAGTGGCGACGTTGCCGCCGATGACCTGTACATGGGGATAGGTGTTTTTCACCCAGCGCACCCGTTCCAGCACCCCCTGGGAATGGCCGTGAGCGGTATCCACCACAACCACGTCCACCTCGGCGGCCACCAGGGCTTCCACCCGTTGCTCGGTGCCCTCGCCCGTGCCCACGGCGGCGCCCACGCGCAGGCGGCCGAATTCGTCTTTGCAGGCATTGGGTTTTTCCTTGGCCTTCTGGATATCTTTGACAGTGATCAGGCCGCGCAGCTGAAAACCGTCGTTCACCACCAGCAGCTTTTCGATGCGGTGCTGGTGCAGCAGGCGCATCACTTCGTCCCGGCTGGCACCTTCCTTCACCGTCACCAGCCGGTTCTGGGGCGTCATCACGCTGGACACCGGGCTGTCGTAGTGGGTTTCGAAACGCAAATCCCGGTTGGTGACGATGCCCACCAGTTTTTCCCCCTGCACCACCGGCACACCGGAAATATTGTGGGCGCGGGTCAGGGCCAGGACTGCACGGATGGTGGTATCGGGCGAAACGGTGATGGGCTCCTTGATGACGCCGGTCTCAAACTTTTTGACTTGGCGGACCTGTCTGCCCTGTTCCTCGGCGGACATGTTTTTGTGGATGATGCCTATGCCCCCTTCCTGAGCCAGCGCGATGGCCAGGCGGGACTCCGTGACGGTATCCATGGCAGAGGACACCAGGGGGATGCGCACCGAAATGGTGCGGGTGAGCCGGCTGTGCAACTCCACCTGCTTCGGCAGCACGGTAGAATGAGCCGGCACCAGAAGAACATCGTCGAAGGTCAAAGCTTCTTCGGCCAGTCGCAGCATGGTGGAGTCCGTCCGAAAAGAAAAGTAGCCGGGTAGTATAGCTGTTTTTCTTCAGGACGGGCAAACAACGCGATTCACCTTCACGCGCGCCGCGCCCAGGATCGAGCGCTGGCCTGGCGCGGAAAAAGCGCAGCCACACCCCTGTTGAAAAATTCTGTTTTTCAACAACCTGTGTGCGATGTAGGAATGCACCGTCATATTCAATGACGACCAGTCATTGAATATGCGAGGAGTCGGAAACCGCGCTTGCGCCTTCCGGCGTTGGAAAGGACCAGGAAGACCTTTTTCAGACCGCTATCCAAAGCAAGCCATGGCGTGCTTATGAATTGGCCGCCCCCTCCGTCTCGATAGAAGTCGAAGGTGCCAGCGGCGCGGCAGCAACAGACGTGGCTGAAGGCGCTGGCAATGGAGCGCAGCCGAGCGATGACGGTCAGGCTCCCCTTCCAGCGCGTGGGTTGGTTGCCGCAGATGTGGGGGCAATGAAGTCCTGCCGGCCCGGCGCACAGCCGCCGGAACGCAATCCCCCGCATGAATGCGGGCAGGCGCGCTTCTGCCTCTTTGTGCACCGCCCGCCGCGTACCGTGAAGACCTCCGCTCCCTTGCAGCGCGAAAGATCAGCCGTCTAGCGACTCCCGGCCTCTGCCGGCGGCCGGGCGACGTAGCGCAGCCACAAATACCCCCCCACCCCCGCGCCCAGGGAGGCAATGAGAATACCGGTCTTGGCCATGAGCAACAGCTCCGCCTGGCCGGCAAAGGCCAGCTCGGCAATGAAAATAGACATGGTAAAACCGATGCCACCCAGCAGGGCCACACCCACGATCTGGCTCAGGCTGACACCGGCGGGCAGGGCGGCGACCCCACATTTGACCGCCAGCCAGGACACCCCGGCTATCCCCGCCAGCTTGCCCAGAATCAAGCCGCTGACGATACCCAGCACCACCGGGTCCACCACCACTTTATTCATTTGGGACCATGCCAACGGTATCCCGGCGTTGGCCAGCGCAAACAGCGGAATAATGAGAAAGGCGACAGGCATGTGCAGGCTGTGTTCCAAACGCTGCAGAGGCGTTTCCACTTTGTGGACCGCGTTTTCCAGGGTTTGCAGCACCGCCCGCTGGGGGTCGTTGGTCATGATGCTGGCGCCGGGCCGGTGGTGGGCGTCGAATTCATCCATCAGGGCCCGCACCCGGCGGCTGAAAAAGGGCGGATTGAACTTGGGCCGCGCGGGAATGGTCAGCGCCGTGATGACGCCGGCCAGGGTGGCATGCACCCCGGATTTCAGCAGCGCCAACCACAACAAGGCGCCCACCACAAAATAGGGCAGGGGACTGCGGATACCCACCAAGTTGAACACCACCAGCAGGGCCAGGCAACCCCCTCCCCAGGCCAGCGCCGACAGCACGATTTGCTCGGTGTAGAACAGGGCAATGACCAACACCGCGCCCAAATCGTCCACGATCGCCAGCGCCACCAGGAAGGTCAGCAGGGTCTTGGGAACCCGGCTGCCCAGCAAGACCAACACCCCCACGGCGAAGGCAATATCGGTGGCCATGGGCACGCCCCAGCCCGACGAGCCCGCACCGCCAAAATTGACCACGAAGTAAAACAAGGCCGGCACCACCATTCCACCGACGGCGGCGACAATGGGCAGCACCGCCTGACGGGGCTCGGCCAGCTCACCCACCAGAATTTCGCGCTTGATTTCCAGCCCCACCAGAAAAAAGAACAGTGCCATCAGGCCATCATTGACCCAATGAAGCAGGGTCTTTTGGAGCTGCCAGCCGTCCACACTGAAGCCCATCTCAGTATGCAACAAATGCTGGTAGGCGCCGGCCCAGGGGGAATTGGCAAGCACCAAGGCCACCAGCGTACAGGCCATAAGGATCAGACCGCTGGTGGTCTGCTCGTGGATGAACTCGTCAAAAGGTGTCTTGACCCTGTTGAAGGCCTTTTCCAGGAACGCGTCGTAACGGCCGTTCCCGGACTCAGGAGTGTGCTGCTGCTCGTCGCTCATGGGCTCACGTCACGGTCTTGGGGAGGATGGGGCTCATACGGCACGGCCGCGGGACACCCGCGCCTGGCGCTCAGCGAACACAGGCGGGACACCGGTAAAGCACGCCCGGGAGGGTGAGGGGGCTATTCCGGCCACTCCAGATGAAACGGCAGGGCCACCTTGTGCGGCTCGCCGCCGCAGTTCAACTCAAACTCCAGCTCCCAGTCGCCGCCCATGTGATATTCGCCGCCACGGCCACGGTAACGGCCTTTCCCGGTGGCCGTGAGGGTATTCCAGACCCTGTCTTCACTCATCTCATGGTCGGGCATGTATTGACGGAAACGCAACTGGCAATCGTCTGCGGGGGCGCCGGCCTTGCTCAAGGCCACGAAGATATCCGCGCTCTCACCCACCTGCAGGGGCTGCGGCTCGCTGGTGACCGCCAATGTGTAGTCGCCCACCGTGGCCGTGACGGGCGTCTTGGCCGGGGCGCAGGCGCCCAGCACGAGTATTGCGCCGCACAGCGCGCCCTGTTTGACAGCGTCCATCGCCTCACCGCCCTTCTTCAATGAGTTCAAGCCGGTAACCGTCGGGGTCTTCCACGAAGGCAATCACCGTGGTGCCATGCTTCATGGGACCGGGCTCGCGCACCACCTGGCCGCCCCGGGCCTTGATCCCCTCACAGGTGGCGTGGATGTCGTCCACCCCGATGGCGATGTGGCCGAAACCATTGCCCAGCTCGTAGTGCTCCACGTCCCAGTTGTACGTCAGCTCGATGACGGTGTGGCGCGCCTCATCGCCGTAACCCACGAAAGCCAGGGTGAAGCTGCCCTCCGGATAATCCTTGCGCCGCAGCAGCTTCATGCCCAGCACCTCGGTATAGAAGCGGATGGAGCGGTCCAGGTCACCCACCCGGATCATGGTATGCAGCAAACGCATGACGGTCTCCCTATAGGTCTCGGGGATCGCGGCTCAACGGCCCCGCTTGCGGGCCGCGAGGCGCAAACGCAGGGCATTGAGCCTGATGAAGCCTTCGGCATCCCCTTGATTGTAAGCGCCCGCATCGTCCTCGAAGGTGGCCACATGGGCGTCGAACAGGCTGTCGTTGGCGGACTCCCGCCCCACCACGGTGACATTGCCTTTGTACAGCTTGAGCCGCACCCGGCCGTTGACCCGCACCTGGGAGGCGTCGATGGCCTGTTGCAGCAGCTCCCGCTCCGGCGCCCACCAATAGCCGTTGTAAATCAGGCTGGCGTAGCGGGGCATGAGTTCGTCCTTGAGATGTGCCACTTCGCGGTCCAGGGTGATGGATTCCAGGGCGCGGTGGGCTTTCAGCATCACAGTCCCGGCCGGGGTTTCGTAACAGCCGCGGGATTTCATGCCCACGTAGCGGTTTTCAACGATGTCCAGCCTTCCTACGCCGTGGGCGCCGGCCATGCGGTTCAAGGCCGCCATCGCCGCCGCCGGGCTCAGCGCCTCACCGTCCACGGCACTGAGGTCGCCTCTTTCATAACTCAGTTCCACGTATTGCGCCTCATCCGGGGCCCGTTCGGGGGCGCAGGTCCAGCGCCACATGGCCTCTTCGGGCTCCACCCAGGGATCCTCCAGGGGCCCGCCCTCGTAGGAGAGGTGCAGCAGGTTGGCGTCCATGGAATAGGGAGAACCGCCGCTGCGCTGGTGTTCCACCGCAATGCCATGGCACCTGGCATAGGTCAGCAGCTTTTCCCGCGAAGTCAGATCCCATTCACGCCAGGGGGCAATCACTTTCACATCCGGCTTCAGGGCATAATAGCCCAGTTCGAAGCGGACCTGGTCATTGCCCTTGCCGGTGGCGCCATGGGCCACGGCATCGGCACCGGTCTGCTCGGCGATTTCGATCTGGCGCTTGGCGATCAACGGCCGGGCAATGCTGGTGCCCAGCAAGTATTCCCCCTCATAGACCGCATTGGCCCGGAACATGGGAAAAACGAAATCGCGAGCGAATTCTTCTTTGAGATCATCGACGAAAATCTCTTTCACCCCCAGGGCCTCGGCTTTGGCACGGGCCGGGGCCACTTCTTCGCCCTGGCCGATGTCGGCGGTGAAGGTGACCACCTCACACTGGTACTCGTCTTGCAACCACTTGAGAATAATGGAGGTGTCGAGCCCGCCGGAATAGGCCAGCACCACCTTTTTGATGTCAGACATAAACGCCCCTGGCTGAGAAAATCTGGGAGACGGACGGCAGATTCTACCAATGCCGGCCAAGCGGGTCGATACAGACCGGCTGGCGCGGCTACGCTGGCAATATATCAGCCCGGCGTTGCAGATTGTGGGGCTGATATCGCGGCACAGGGATGGATGCGCCACCTCAGGCGCCAGCCAGTGCGCACCCGCGACGCCCCCGCCATGTCGGCAAACGGCAGGCGGATTTCACAGGCAAAACCAAACAGCTCAGGACGACCTGTTTGGATGCCGGAACAATACCCCCGCCCCACCGGCGACACCTCAGGAGGACAGCAACATGGCTTGTCAAAGAGAGAAAAGGCCAGCACTGGCGGCAATACTGCTGTGCCTGGGCCTGACACTGCAAAGTTTCACCGCCCAGGCCGGCGCCGTCAGCCGCAGCCAGTTTACCACCGGTATCCAAAACCGAGAGCCCATCGACCAGGTCTCACTACTCGGCAACGACAGCGGCACGATTTTTTTCTTTTCGGAACTTCACGCCCTGGAAGGACAACGCATCACCCACCGCTGGGTCTACGGTGACAAGACAAGGGCTGAGGTGAGCTTCAACGTGGGCGGACCGCGGTGGCGGGTATGGTCAAGCAAAACACTCGCACCCGACTGGCTGGGCACATGGGTGGTGTATGTCGTCGGTGAGGACGGGGAAATACTGTCAGAAAACCGTTTTGAATACGTCGACCACCGCCCGGCGGAGTAAGATTCATCACCAAAACGGAAAAAGGCCGCCCCCCGCACGTCCGGGCGGCGGCATTTCGACACCGTTCAACCCGCCTGGGCCGTCGCCACCGGCGACAGTTCGGGACCGTCGTAAAATATGCTGGCGCTCGCCGCCCGCGCCCGCTGTTCGCTGGCCAGGGCGTGAATCACCTTGCGCACATCCACCAGATACGGCAGCCGTTCCCCCCGATACCAGGCGGGCGAGCCGACTTGCCGCAAGTCCATGGGCAGGGCACGGGTAACAATGCGCGCCAGCGCCTTGGTGGTAAACATATACCAATAATTGATGCCGCGGGAGCGGCTGTAACGCAGCGTCACCGGCAACAGGGCACGCAACACCTGGGCAGAACAGCGCAAGGCGGCCAGTTCGGGCTCGGCCCAGGATTCGCCGGGAACCAGAGGTTCGCAGCTCACACCGGTCCGCAAACGTTTGCGGAACTGGCCCACCACACACAGGCGCGAAATCTCCGCGCACTGTTCCAGGGGGGGCACTGCACCGGCATCCAGCGCCGCGCGGGTTTCGATGGGAAGCATACGTTCGCTGGGCAAAATCAGGCGCATGGTGGCGACCCACTGCTTGCTTTCCCGGTCGCGAACGAGAAAATGCTGGGAACAGGCGTCCCACTCGTCCTTCTCTTCGCGGTTGGGGAATGCTTCCGGGTTCTCGTACCCGGTTTCCAGGCAGAACACCTGGTATCTCAAGCGGTAATGAATTTGGCGCCCTAAATCGTCATTCGCAATGATGACTTCATAACGCGTATCGCGCATTATCCCTCTTCCCGTTCCTTGTAGTTATCCATCATATGCAGACTGCCGCACTACTGACGTCAGTCCACATTATTGCTCGGGTAGTGGACGGTTGTTCGCAAACCAGCGCCCCGGAAACAAAGAACGCGGGGACAATGCACCGCCAAGCCAGTGTGAGATTGGGTATAGTGACTTGGCGTTGAGTGCATGTTGGCGTTTTCCCCGCCCGTTTTCAACCGAGCAATTTACTAAGTAATTGGACCCATCCGCCTGGTCCACGGGGACAGCTCGCAAGCAATACCCGCGCCAACACCCCATAGTGCTGAAAATCGCCCGTTTTTGTGAAATATTCACCCCTGCGCCCCCCAAAGACGTCGCCCATATACGACAAGCATGCACCGATATATATTTAACAAATTGATTTTTAACGATAATAATCGTCTCCGAAAGGAGACAGGTGACGGGAGGGGCAAACGCCCAAACAGACAAAAGTGATTTGCAGCGTATAATCGCAAAACCTGAAAAAACCGGCGCGCAACCCTCCGGTGTCATGGAACACACAACGGCCGGGGACAGCCCGGCACTGGAGGAAACCCCGGGCACCGGACCCCAAGCGGGATTCATCACGGCTGCGGCACTGACGCCGGGTGCGGGGCGGGCGGTTGAACCCTCAGCCCCCCAGGCAAGCAAACAGGCTTTTTTCGCGATGAACAGCGTAGCGCCCAAATCGCTCTATTTTTACGGCCCCCGGTCTTTCGCCGCCCTGTTGCTGCTCGGTTTCGTCGTGGTCGTGCTGCCCTTGATCTCGGCCCTGATTTACGCCTCGGTGTTTGTGGAACGCCTGGCCAAGCAAAGCCAGGCGACTGTCTACGAAGCGGCCCAGGCCACCGGCCTCAGCCGCACGCTGGTGGATCAGCTGGTGGAAATGGAACGCAGCGCCCGCCAGTATCAGGTCTTGAGGGACAAGCAGCTCTTCCAGGCTTATGAAGAAAAACACAGCGATATGCAGAATACAGCGGTGCAGCTGTCCCAGCTGGTCAACGACCCGGCCGTGCACGAACACCTGCAAACCCTGCTGCAAGAAGAGGCAGACCAGTACACCACCCTGAAAAGCGAACCGCCCAACAGCAAAAAAAGCCTGCAGGCCGTGGAAACATTCCTTTCCCTGCGCGAAACCGCGCAATCCCTGCTGGCGCTCAATGAGAAAAGCATCGACCGCGAAGTCACCGCCATGGGCGCAGCCACCGACCATGCCCTGCAGGTTCTGGTCTGGATCGCCTTCGCCCTGGCGCCGGTGTCTCTGGTGCTGGCGGCGATTTTCACGGTCATCCTGACACGCCCCATCAAACAGGTGGACCGGGCCATCAGGCAGCTGGGAGACGGAAAATTCAACGCCCCCATACGCGTCACCGGTCCGCGGGATCTTGAATATCTGGGCCAGCGGCTGGACTGGCTGCGCATCCGCCTGATGGACGTCGAAAAGCAAAAAACCCGCTTTATCCAGCATGTTTCCCACGAACTCAAAACGCCCTTGACGGCGCTGCGCGAGGGGGCGGAACTGCTTGGCGATGAAGTGGTGGGCAGCTTGCGGCGCGAGCAGCGGGAAGTTGTCCGTATCGTGCAGCAAAACAGCGTCCGGCTGCAAAAATTAATCGAAGACCTTCTCCATTTCAACCTCGCCATATATCATCAACGGCCCACAAATGTGACGACGGTTTCCCTGCACAAACTCCTGACCCGCGCACTGGAAGCACACAAACTCACCATGGTTGCAAAGGAACTCAATCTGAAACTGGAACTGGACACCACTTTTGTCGAAGGGGACGAAGAGCGCCTGCGGGTCATTGCCGACAACCTGCTCTCCAATGCCATCAAATACTCCCCCCAGGGCGGGCGCCTTCTGCTCACATTGAAAAACACGGGCAGCAAAGCGGTACTGGATGTGAAAGACAGCGGCCCCGGCATCCCGGAAGAGGAACGCGACAAGCTGTTCGATGCCTTCTACCACGGTGCCGCCGCGGAGGCGGGACACGTAAAAGGCTCGGGCCTGGGTCTGTCCATCGCCCGCGAACACGTGCTCGCCCACGACGGCACCATCCAAATCGTACCCAGCACCCGGGGCGCGCATTTCCGCGTCTCGTTGCCGCTGAGCCACAAAGGGGACGGGCATGGGTCGTAAGCTCTTCGCCACATTGGCGGCCACCCTCCTTTTGTCCGCCTGCGCCAGCCTCCTGGAACCCTTCGCGCCACTAACCCCCGAGTCCGCCCTGCCGCCCGCCGAACCCGCCCCCAAGGCGCCGGCCGTTCCCGCCGCCGCGGCAAAGGAAAAATCACCCGAGGAACTGGCCCTGGTCGACGCCGCCTGGCTGCTGGAGTACTATCGAAGCCTGGATGAGCGCAAACGCGCCGAACTCAAAGCGGAATACGCCGCAGTACGGGAAGCGCTGGAAATCGCCCCCACGGCACGGGAGCAGCTGCGCCTGGCCATATTGATGACAGTGCCGCGCACGCCCTATTACAACCCCAACCGTTCCGCCAAACTGCTGCGCACCTTCGCCGATGAAAGCAGCCAGCCGGCGCCGCTCAGAAACCTGGCCTACCTGATTCACGACAAGGTGCGTACCCGGCAACGAAGCAACCGGCAGCTCCGCGCAGCCCGGCGGGAACTGAAAGCCAGACAGGCGGAGATCGACACCCTGCACCAACAACTCGAAGCCCTGAAAGTCATCGAGCGCAGCCTGCACGAACGCAAAAAAATCGAAATGACGGACACACCATGAGTACCAAAGCCAAACTTCTGCTCATCGACGACGACCCGGATCTCCTGCGCCTTTTGTCCATCCGCCTCAGCGCGGCGGGCTACGACGTGGTGCCCGTGGAAAGCGGCGAAAAAGCCCTGGCCCACCTGCCCCTGCACCGGCCCCAGGTGGTGATCACGGACCTTTGCATGTCGGGCATGGACGGCATGGCGGTGTTCGACACCATCCACCAGCAAAACCCCACCCTGCCCGTGATCATTCTCACCGCCCACGGCACCATCCCCGATGCGGTGGCCGCCACCAAGCGCGGCGTGTTCGGCTTCCTCACCAAGCCCTTCGACAGCAAAGTATTGCTGGAGCAAGTGGAGAAAGCCCTGGCGGTGGTGGGTGCGCAACCCGCTTCCAGCGCAGCCCCGGCAGACGACGGCTGGCGCAGCGAGATCATCACCCGCAACCCCGCCATGGAAGACGTGCTCAACCAGGCCCGACTCGTCGCAGAAGGCGACACCAGCGTGTTCATTCATGGCCAGAGCGGCACCGGCAAAGACCTGCTGGCCCGGGCCATACACAAGGCCAGCCCCCGCGCCAACCGTCCCTTCGTCGCGGTGAACTGCGCCGCCATCCCCGAACCCTTGCTGGAATCGGAATTGTTCGGCCACAGCAAAGGCTCCTTCACCGGCGCCACCCGCGACCACAAAGGCCTGTTCCAGGCCGCCAATGGCGGCACCCTGTTTCTGGACGAAATCGGGGACATGCCTTTGTCCTTGCAAGCCAAATTGCTGCGGGTGCTGCAAGACCGCGAGGTCCGGCCCGTGGGCGCCACCCGGACCGTCCCTGTGGACGTGCGGGTCATTTCCGCCACCCACCGCGACCTCGACAAGGCCATGACCAGTGGCGATTTCCGCGAAGATCTCTACTACCGACTCAATGTCATCGCCCTGGAAATACCGGCTTTGGCGGAGCGGCGGGAAGACATCCCTGTGCTCGCCACCCATTTCCTGAAGCAGCTGGCCAAGCGCAACCGCCGCCAGGTCAAGGGGTTCGCCCCCGAAGCCATGGAACTGCTGGTGAAAGCGCCGTGGCCGGGAAATGTGCGGCAGCTGCTTAACGTGGTGGAGCAGACCGTGGCCCTGTCCACCACCCCTATCGTGCCATTGACCCTGGTGCAAAAAGCCCTGCGCGCCCAACCGGCGGAAATCATGTCTTTTGCCGATGCGCGGCAACAGTTCGAGCGGGAATACCTAGTGCAACTGCTGCAAATCACCCGCGGCAGCGTCACCCAGGCGGCACGCCTGGCGCGGCGCAACCGGACGGAGTTTTACAAGCTCCTGCGGCGCCACCATCTGGAGCCGGGTTTGTTCAAAGAGGCGGGGCGTCAACCCACGGCATAGCGCTTATGGGCTACCTATTAACCCGGCAATCAAACAGGTCGTCCTGACCTGTTTGATTGCCGCCCGCGAAATACGGGCGCCATTGTGCGAAATGGCTGGTATTTCGCGGGCTCGCATCGACTTGCGCCAATGGCGGTCATCCCTCCCGCTGACCCCGCCGGCTAGTGCTCCCGCGTCGCCTCGAAGCGCAGTCCGGGCCAGCGTTCGATCGTGAGTTCCAGATTGACCCGGCTGGGTGCCAGATAGGTGAGATCCCCCCCCCCGTCCAAGGCAAGATTCGCCCCCGCTTTGCGGCGGAAATCGTCCAGCAGTTTGCTGTCGTCACCGTAGACCCAGCGCGCGGTGTTGATGGGCACGGGCTCGAACAGGCAGTCCACCCCGTATTCGTCGTGCAGGCGCTGGGCCACCACATCAAATTGCAACATGCCGACGGCGCCCAATATCCAGTCATTGCTTTCCAGCGGCCGGAAGAGCTGGGTCGCCCCTTCCTCACAGAGCTGGGTCAGCCCTTTTTGCAAGGCTTTCAAGCGCAGCGGGTCTTTCAAGCGCGCCCGGCGGAACAGTTCGGGGGCAAAGTGGGGGATGCCGAGAAATTTGAGCTCTTCACCCTCGCTGAAGGCATCACCGATCTGAATGGTGCCATGGTTGTGCAGGCCGATGATGTCGCCCGGACAGGCATCTTCCACGCGGCCCCGGTCGCGGGCCAGGAAGGTGATGGCATTGGCAATTTTCACATCCCGCCCCAAACGCACATGACGCAGTTTCTGCCCGTCCCGGTAGCGGCCGGAACAAACCCGCAGAAAAGCAATGCGGTCCCGGTGGGCCGGGTCCATATTGGCCTGGATTTTAAACACAAAACCGCTGAAGCGCTCCTCGGTGGGCCTCACTTCGCGGCGGGTGGTCTGGCGCGGCAGGGGGGCGGGAGCGTAGCGGGCCATGGCGTCCAGCAAATCCTCGACGCCGAAATTGTTCACTGCCGAGCCGAAAAACACCGGCGTCACGCGGCCCGCCAGATAGGCCTCGTGGTCAAATTCATGACTGGCACCCCGCACCAGCGCCACTTCTTCGCGCAAATCACCGGCCAGGGAGCCGAACAGCGCATCGAGACGGGGATTGTCCAAGCCCTGAATCACTTCGCCCGATTGCACCTTGCCGCCGTGGGTGGGGCTGTAGAGGTGCACGCTGTCAGTGTACAGGTTGAACACGCCCTTGAAGGCCTTGCCCATGCCGATGGGCCAGGTGACAGGGGCGCACTGGATAGCCAGCACGGATTCCACTTCGTCCAGCAGGTCAATGGGCTCGCGGCCGTCCCGGTCCAGTTTGTTGATGAAGGTGATAATGGGCGTGTCACGCAAGCGGCACACCTCCATCAGTTTGATGGTGCGCGCCTCCACACCTTTGGCGCTGTCAATCACCATCAGGGCCGAGTCCACCGCAGTGAGGGTGCGGTAGGTGTCTTCCGAGAAATCCTCGTGACCGGGGGTGTCCAACAGGTTCACGATCACACCCCGGTAAGGAAACTGCATCACCGAGGTGGTCACCGAAATCCCCCGGCTTTTTTCCATGGCCATCCAGTCGGAAGTGGCATGGCGGGCCGCCTTGCGGCCTTTCACCGCCCCGGCGAGCTGAATCGCCCCCCCGTAGAGCAGCAACTTTTCGGTGAGAGTGGTTTTACCCGCGTCAGGGTGGGAAATGATGGCGAAGGTGCGCCGGCGCGCCACCTCGGTGGAAAGCTCAGACATACTTTGGCTGGATTCGGGAAAACGGGGTATTATATCGAATTGTCCCCGCCGCATCCATGCCGGCCATCCCGGGCGCCGGCGTCGCGCCGTCCCGCCTGCCGGCGCGCACGGCTCCGGCAGGCAGATCCGGGGGCTTGCCAGACTCAGAAGCTGTACACCAGGGTGACGGCCGTTTCAGTGTCCGTATTTTTGACACCCGCCGGCACATCGGACACATGTTTGACGGTGAACGTGATCTTGGTGGCGAAATTGCCATTGATTTGTGACTTCAAACCTGTCACCGATTTGCTGACTGTGGACTGTTCGCCAATCTCCGTGCTGAGTTCCTCGGTGAGCTGGGTGGTCTTGCTGATTTTCCACAGCAAATCGCCCGCCGCCCGCAGCACAGCTTCGCTGATGTCATCGCCAGTGGCTTCTTCTTTGCTGAGCCTGTAACCGGGGCCGGCCTCGACATCCACAACCAGATTGTCACGATGAATCAGGCGGCGCCCGTAACCCAGGGCGGCAGTGAGACGGTAGTCATAACCGCTGAACTGGTCGTCTTCGTATTTCAGCGTGCCGAAGAGATAGTCGTACTCATTAAATTTATAGTTGCTTTGGCCGGACAGCTCGTAGCGTTCAGCAGTGGTTTTGTCGTTGTCAGAACTTTTCAGCGCTTCGGCCTTGATGATGTGGCGCCATTTTTCCCGCTCTGTTTCAAGCTTGGCGCGGGCATTGATCTTCTGGGTGTCCGTGTTGCCCGAGGTATTGACCACACCCAGTTCCGCCTCGCCTTTCCACACGCCCGCCTGCGCACCCAGGGCCACCCCCAGCATCGCCGCGGCGGTACAGGCCAACCCAGCGTTTTTCTTCCCCATGTCGCTCTCCTTTCGCGCTGACAAATCAATGGACACGCGCACAGTAGCGTCTGGGTGGGTCCAAGGCAATCCCAAAACCGGCGTTATGACATTTGTTTACCACCGCAGCAGCAGAGCGGGCAGCGCCCGGCGGGGCTGAACTTAGATCAACGGCACAGGGTCATAAGGATTACGGCGGTGGGAGGCTGTCTGCACGGCACCCAACGCTCCCACCTTCGGAAGTCAGACACCGGGTACGATAATATAATTGTCGCCTTGAACAAGGCGCGGACCGGGGAGTGCGCGGGACCGCAGATTCCACCTGATCCGGCAGCCGCCGGCACTGGCCCTGTATTTGCATTCCCTGGACGACCAGGTCCCATTTCATACGGCAGCGAGGTAATGACAATGAGTATTTTTGACAGCTACCGGTCGCGCTACGAATCATCCCGGGAAGAAGAACTGAGTCTCCATGACTATCTGGAGATCTGCAAAAACGACCCCAGCGCCTACGCCACAGCCGCCGAACGCATGCTGACCGCCATCGGCGAACCCGAACTGGTGGACACCAGCAAAGACCCTCGCTTAAGCCGCATCTTCGCCAACAAGGTCATCAAAATCTATCCGGCCTTTCGCGATTTTTACGGCATGGAAGAGACCATCGAGCAGATCGTCTCCTTCTTCCGCCATGCCGCCCAGGGCCTGGAGGAGAAAAAACAAATCCTCTACCTGTTGGGGCCACCCGGCGGCGGCAAATCGTCCCTGGCGGAGAAGCTCAAATCCCTGATGGAGGGCGTGCCCTTCTACGCCATCAAAGGCTCGCCGGTGAACGAATCCCCTTTGGGCCTGTTCTCCCGCGCCGAAGACGGCCGCATCCTGGAAGAAGACTACGGCATTCCCCAGCGTTACCTGGGCAAAATCATGTCGCCCTGGGCGGTAAAACGTCTGCATGAATACAACGGTGACATCAGCCGGTTCAAAGTCGTCCGGCTCATGCCCTCCCAGCTTCGCCAGACCGGCATCGCCAAAACCGAACCCGGCGATGAAAACAACCAGGACATATCCAGCCTGGTGGGCAAGGTGGACATCCGCAAGCTGGAACACTATTCCCAGGACGACCCGGACGCCTACAGCTATTCCGGCGGCCTGTGCCTGGCCAACCAGGGCCTGCTGGAATTCGTGGAAATGTTCAAAGCCCCGCTGAAGGTGCTGCATCCCCTGCTCACCGCCACCCAAGAGGGTAATTACAAGGGCACCGAAGGCTTCCCTGCCATTCCTTTCGATGGCATCGTGCTGGCGCACTCCAACGAATCGGAGTGGCAGTCCTTCCGCAACAACAAAAACAACGAAGCTTTTTTGGACCGCATCTTCATCGTCAAAGTGCCTTACTGCCTGCGCATGAGCGATGAAGTGAGCATTTACAAAAAGCTGCTCGCCAACAGCTCTTTGTCGCAAGCGCCCTGCGCACCGGGCACTTTGGAAATGATGTCCCAGTTCGCAGTTTTGTCACGCCTCAAAGAACCGGAAAACTCCAGTATTTATTCAAAAATGCGGGTCTACGACGGTGAGAACCTGAAAGACATCGACCCCAAAGCGAAGTCCTATCAGGAATACCGCGACTACGCCGGCCCGGACGAAGGCATGAGCGGCCTGTCCACCCGCTTTGCCTTCAAAATACTGTCGAAGATATTCAACTACGACCATTCCGAGATCGCTGCCAACCCGGTGCACCTGCTCTACATTCTGGAGCAGCAGATTGAACAGGAACAATTTCCACCGGAGGTGAAGGAAAAATATCTCACTTTCCTGAAAGGCTACCTGGCACCGCGCTACGCGGAATTCATCGGCAAGGAAATCCAGACGGCGTATCTGGAGTCCTATTCGGAATTCGGTCAGAACATTTTCGACCGTTACGTGACCTACGCTGACTACTGGATTCAGGACCAGGAATACCGCGACCCGGACACTGGCGAATACCTGGACCGCGCGGCGCTCAACGAAGAGCTGGAAAAAATAGAGAAGCCGGCGGGCATCAGCAACCCGAAAGACTTCCGCAACGAGATCGTCAACTTCGTGCTCCGCGCCCGGGCCAACAATGCCGGGAAAAACCCCGCCTGGACCAGTTACGAAAAACTGCGCGAAGTCATCGAGAAAAAAATGTTCTCCACCACCGAAGATCTTCTGCCGGTGATTTCCTTCAGCGCCAAGTCCTCCAGCGAGGACAAGAAAAAGCACGAGGAATTCGTCAACCGCATGGTGCAAAAAGGCTATACCCCCAAGCAGGTGCGCCTGCTGTGCGAGTGGCATTTGCGCACCCGCAAAACATCGTGATCACAGACAAACGGTGGTGATGCAGTGTCGCAGTTCATCGACAGACGGCCCAACGGCAAAAACAAAAGCGCGGTAAACCGTCATAAGTTTATCCGGCGTTTCAAAAGCCAGATCAAAAAAGCCGTGGCGGACGCCGTCTCCGGGCGCAGCATCACTGATCTGGACCGGGGCGAGAAGGTCAACATTCCCGCCAAAGACATTAGCGAGCCCACCTTTCATCACGGCCCCGGCGGACGCCGGGAGGCGGTACACCCCGGCAACACTGACTTCGTCACCGGAGACCGTCTCCCCCGCCCCCTGGGCGGGGGTGGCGGATCCGGCAGTGGCAAGGCCAGCAAGCAAGGCGAAGGCCTGGACGATTTCGCTTTTCAAATCTCCCGCGAAGAATTTCTGGACCTGTTCTTTGACGACCTTGAGCTGCCCGACCTGGTAAAAACCCAGCTCGCCAAGCTGGTCAAGTACAAAAAAGTGCGCGCCGGTTACACTACCGACGGCGTCCCCGCCAACATCGACGTGGTCCGGTCGCTGAAAGGCGCACTGAGCCGGCGCATCGCCTTGCAAAGCCCCCACAAAAGCCGCCTGCGCGAAGCCGAGCAGGAACTGGCACAACTGCGCCAGTTTCACAACGAAGACGATCCGCAAGTGCAGGCCTTGCTGGAGCAGATCAAAAGCATCAAGGCCCGCCTGCGCGCAGTGCCCTTCATCGACAATTTCGATCTGCGCTACCGCAACCGCATCACCCAGACAGAACCCTCCAGCCAGGCCGTCATGTTTTGTCTCATGGATGTGTCCGGTTCCATGGATCAGGCCAAAAAAGACCTGGCCAAGCGGTTTTTTACATTGCTGTATTTCTTTTTGACCGGCACCTACGAGAGCATAGACTTGGTGTTTATTCGCCACCACACCGTCGCCAAGGAAGTAGACGAGAACGAGTTCTTTTATTCCAGGGAAACCGGCGGCACCGTGGTCTCCAGCGCCTTGAAGCTCATGCAGAACATCATCGATGAGCGCTATCCGCCCACCGAATGGAACATCTACGCCGCGCAGGCGTCCGACGGCGACAACTGGAGTGACGACTCCCCCCTGTGCCGCGAGCTGCTGATCAACCGCATCATGCCCAAGGTGCAATACTACGCTTACATCGAAATCGCCGACGACACACCCCGCGGCCTGTGGCGCGAGTTCCTGCGCATCAAGCAAAGTTGCCCCAATTTCGCCATGCAGCGCATCGCAGGTGCTGCTGACATCTTTCCGGTCTTTCGCAAACTGTTCAAAAAGAAAGGCCTGCAGGCATGAGCCAACTGCCCTACACCTCAGAGTGGTCCTATGAACTGCTGCAGCGCTACGAGGAGGTGATCCGCCGCAGCGCCGAAGAATACGGGCTGGACACTTATCCCAACCAGATTGAAATCATCAGCGCCGAGCAGATGATGGACGCCTATTCCTCGGTAGGCATGCCCGTAGGCTATCACCACTGGTCCTTCGGCAAACAGTTTCTGGGGGTGGAGCAACGCTACAAGCGCGGCCACATGGGCCTGGCCTATGAAATTGTGATCAACTCCAATCCCTGCATTGCCTATCTGATGGAGGAAAATTCCATGGCCATGCAGGCCCTGGTCATGGCGCACGCGTCTTACGGCCACAACTCCTTTTTCAAAGGCAATTACCTGTTCCGTACCTGGACCTGCCCCGACTCCATCATCGACTACCTGGTGTTCGCAAAAAACTACGTGATGGAGTGTGAACGCCGCCACGGCGAGGAGGAAGTCGAGCTGATCCTGGACTCCTGTCACGCCCTGATGAATTACGGTGTCGACCGCTACAAGCGTCCACCCCGCCTGTCCATCCAGGAAGAACGCGCCCGCCAAAAAGACCGGGAAGCCTATTTGCAATCCCAGATCAATGACCTGTGGCGGACCATCCCCAAACCCGTCGATGCGGAAATCGAACAAAGCCACGGCCGCTTCCCCAGCGAACCCCAGGAAAACATCCTCTATTTCATCGAAAAGAATGCACCCCTGCTGGAACCCTGGCAACGCGAGCTGGTGCGCATCGTGCGCAAGATCGCGCAGTACTTCTATCCCCAGCGGCAAACCCAGGTCATGAACGAGGGCTGGGCCACATTCTGGCATTACACCATCTTGAACTCGCTTTATGACAAAGGCTTGGTGGCCGACGGTTTCATGATTGAGTTGCTCAAAACACACACCAACGTCATCTACCAACCCCCCTACAACAGTCCCTTCTATTCAGGCATCAACCCTTACGCCCTCGGCTTCGCCATGTTTTGTGACATCCGTCGCATTTGCGAGCACCCTACCGAAGAAGACCGCCGCTGGTTCCCCGACATTGCCGGCAGCAACTGGCTTGAAACCCTGGATTTTGCCATGCGCAACTTCAAGGATGAAAGCTTCATTTCCCAGTATCTCTCCCCCAGACTCATCCGGGACTTCAAGCTTTTCAGCGTGCTGGACGACGACTGCGACAGCGAACTGGAAATCTCCGCGATCCACGACGAGGCGGGCTACCGCCATGTGCGCAGTGTACTGGCGCAGCAGTACAATCTCAGCGTGCGGGAGCCCAACCTGCAGGTTTACAACGTAAATTTGCGCGGCGACCGCGCCCTCACCGTACGCCACGTACAGCACAACCGGCAGCCGCTTGCGGACGACAGCGACGAAGTCATGAAACACTTGGCGCGGCTTTGGGGCTTCACGGTGAAGCTGGAATCTGTCTATGGCGACAGCGGCGTCGAAATCACCCACCAGTGCGAAAAAGTCCAATAGCGTCACACTTTCATATCGAAAGTTTTTGCGAACCTTTCCGATAAGAGCTATAGCGCCAGGGGAGCGGCCACAGCAAGCTTCCCTGCGCCCTGTCACCCCATGGATCCTTAAAATTGCAGGCCGCCCGGGAATCAACGGTTTGTCGGTATGAATAGCGAAATCGATCTGCCTGTTCCCCCGCTGTGCGCCGTCCGCCCCGAGACGGTGATCACCAAAGATGAACGCGTCGTCCTGGAACTCAGCGACGGGCGCAAACTCATCGGCGCCTTGCAAAGCTTCGATGCGGACGAAGGTCAGATCGAGGTCAGCGGCAAAACCCAAGACAGCACAAAAACGCTGGGTATGCATGAGATCCGGCTGATGCACGCGCCCGAGCCGCGGCTGTGGCTGCCCGACGAAGACAGCCTGCTATCGCCTTCAAAAGGGGTCAAAGTGACCACCGAGCCGCTGGAATTCGAAATTGAATTCAACGATCACAGCACCATAGACGGCAGCACCTTCGGCTTCCGCAACGGCCGCCACGGCATTCATTTGTTCCCCGTGCTGGAAGGCAAGCGCTATACCCACTTGTTCGTCCCCAACGGGGCCATCGCCCGCCACCGCATCGGCAAGCAACTGGGCCAGCAACTGGTCAAAGACCGTATCCTCAGCGAGAGGGACGTGGCCATGGTCCTGCTGGAACAACAGGAAAAAAGGTCCGAGTCCCTGGGCGATGTATTGACGCGCAACGCCATTATCAGCCCCGCCGCCCTGGAGCGGGCGGTCAAACGCCAGGAGCGCATGCCGCACATGCAGCTCGGCGAAATACTGGTGGAAGAGCGCATGATCGAGCGAGCTGAACTCGACAATGCCCTGGCGCAACAAAAACAACAGCGGCGCAAACCCCTGGGCGAGCTGCTGGTGGCCCGGGGTCTGGTGACGGCAGAGGACATTCAAAAAAGCCTGGCCTCCAAATACGGCGTGCCCTATGTCAATCTGCGCGAATTTCCGGTGGACTATGTGGCCGCCAAGTCCATCGGCTCCAGCTACGCCCGCTGCCACACCGTTTTGCCCGTGCACCGCTTCGGTTCCAAACTCGTCGTGGCCATGGATGACCCCACTAAGGGTGAAGTGATCGATGCCCTGCACAAGCAAACGGGACAAATCATCGAGCCCGTCATGGCGGGCCGCGAGGACATACTCTGGGCCATCGACCAGTACAACCGCGATCATCTGGAACCCAAGCAAAAAGCACAGGCTGCCCGCCAGACCCGGGCGCCCGGCCCCAAACTGCGCAGCAAGACCAGGGCGCCCGAAATCATGGACTTCATCAGCCGGGCGGCGGGCGAGGGCGCGAGCTATATTCACTTCGAATGCCAGGGACATAACCGCGGCATCAATGTCTCCTTTCGCATCGCCGAGCGGCTGGAACACCGGGGCAACATCACCGCCAGCCAGCAGACCGCCTTCCTCGCCCAACTCAAAACCCAAAGCCGTTTTCCCCAAGCCCTTGCGCATGTGCCGCAGCGGGGAGAACTCACGCTGGATTTAGGCGGACAGACCCGCACGTTGCCGCTCCACTATCTGCCCTGCGTCGACGGCAGGGAAGACTATGTGCTCCATTGCCTGCCCGACGCGTCACAGGACGGCTTCGAGCATTTGGATCTGAGCGACGAACACCTGCAGCGCCTGATCAAGCTCAGCGACAACCGCAGCGGATTGATCCTGGTCACGGGTCCCAGGGGCCAGGGCAAGTCCACCACTTTGCGCGCGCTGTTCGAACACATCAATGGTGACACCCGCAAGGCCTGGATGGTGGGGGAACACCCCTTTGCCCCGCCCCCCAACACCCGCCAACTGCGCGCCGACGCTCATGCGTTCAACGCGACCACCCAGCTCAAACAACTGGCCAGCGCTGATGCCGACGCCGCTTTCCTGCCCACCGTCACCGATGCGGCCACCACCCAGGCCATGATGGAATTCGTCCTGGGCGGCAGACTGGCCCTGGCCAGCACCCTGTCCCCCCGGGCGGCGGACGCCCTGACCACCTTGTTGCATCTGGGTGCGCCGGCCTATGCCCTGGCCGAGGGTTTGCGGGGTGTTTTGGGGCAGCGGCTGGCGCGCCGCCTGTGCACCCACTGCAAGGAACGCTACCACCCGGCCAAGGACGAACTGATCGCGCTGGCGGCGGAGTACCACGCGGAATCCGCACCCAGAGACGGTGCGCACAATCCCACGGTGCACGAAAGCATCGTCGCCCACTGGACCGAGCACTACGCCGACATGAACGGGGCTTTCACCCTCTATCGGCGCCGCGCCTGTCCGCGTTGTCATCATAGCGGCTATTCGGGACGACTGCCCCTGCATGAACTGTTGGAAATGACGGCGCCGTTGCGTCAGGCCTTGTTGGACGGTGCCACAAACCAAGCCCTGATCACCCTCGCGCGGCAGGGAGGAATGAAAACCTTGAAGCAGGACGGCATAGAAAAACTGCTGCAGGGCCAAACCGACCTCGCACAAGTGCGCGCGGCCTGCACGGACTAGGCCCGGCCCGGCGCCGCCACTGCCGCCGCCCCCCGCCGCGCCCACCAGACGCGGAACAGCAACAACACCAGCAAAGCCACCGCGTAATACAAAGGATCGCGCACGTCAGCCTTCACCAGCCACAGAAAGTGCAGCACACCCGCGGTGGCCGCCACATACACCAGTTGATGCAGGCGGGCCCAGCGGCGGCCCAGACGCCGCATCATGCCTTTGGTGGAGGTGACGGCCAAAGGCAGTAGCAGCACAAAGGCAGTGAAACCCACGGTGACGTAAGGCCGCTTGACGATATCTTTGACGATTTCATCCCAGTCGAAAAACTGATCGAAGACCAGATAAACGGTGATATGCAGACAGGCATAAAAAAAAGCGGACAAACCCAACATACGACGAAACCGGATGAGCGGCTGCCAGCCGGTCAAACGGCGCAGGGGGGTCACGGTCAGTGTCAGCAGCAACATGCGCAAAGCCCAGGCGCCGGTCTCGTGACTCAGGGTCTCGACCGGATTGGCACCCAAGCTGCCCTGCCAGGCGCGCCAGGCCAACAGCAGGACCGGCACCAGACACAGCACAAACAATACGGGTTTCAGCGCCCAACGTATCACTTGCGTTTCGTTCATCGTCAAAACACAGGGCGGGCTGCGCCCGCCAGATATCAGCAAATGGGAAACGGCGGGCACAGCCCGCCCCACATCAGAAAAACACTTTCAAATCCATGCGGGCATACATCGCCCCCACCTCCTCCCAATAGCCGTTAAACATCAGGGTGGGCCGCTTGAAGAAATCCCCAATCCGGCGTTCTCTGGCCTGACTCCAGCGGGGGTGATCCACTTTCGGATTCACATTGGCGTAAAATCCGTACTCCTTCGGGGAAGCCGCCATCCACGCCGTGGTGGGCATCTGCTCGCTGAGGCGGATTTTGACAATGGACTTGATGCTTTTGAAACCGTATTTCCACGGCACCACCAAACGCAATGGCGCGCCGTTTTGGTTCGGCAGCACCTCACCGTACATGCCCACAGCCAATATGGCCAAGGGGTGCATGGCCTCGTCCATGCGCAAGCCTTCCACGTAGGGCCAGTTCAGAATCCGGCGCCGTTGACCGGGAAACTGCTCAGGATCAAACAGGGTTTCAAATACCACAAACTTCGCCCGCGAGGTGGGTTGAAAGCGCTTCAGCACATCGCCCAGGGGAAAGCCCAGCCAGGGAATCACCATGGACCAGGCCTCCACGCAACGCAGCCGGTAAATGCGCTCTTCCAAAGCGTGGGGCCGGATAAGCTCATCCACATCCACAACGCCGGGCTTTTCCACCTCCCCTTCCACACTCACCGTCCAGGGACGCGGTTTCAGGCTGCCGGCCAGGCGGGCCGGGTCTTCCTTGTCGGTGCCGAATTCGTAGAAATTGTTATAACTGGTGGCGGCGGAATAAGGTGTCAATTCCTCATCCACCGTGTAGGAACCAGACTTGACGCCAGCCAGCTTCGTACCGGCCGCCGCCTCCAAGCTCACCAGGCCGGTGGCGGACGCCAGCCCCACTCCCGCCTGTTGAATGAAACGCCGGCGGGATAGATAATCCGCGTGCTCGGTGACATCCGACTCGGGGATATCCCAGGACTTTTTACGCTTGATTAACATGGTCATTCTCGTGTAGCGGGTCCACTGCGCGAACCGGTATTGGCATCACATCAGCCGAAAGGAAACGGCTATACTTGCCCCTCCCATGATGCAGACACTCCTCAGACAGATACTGCTCGGCGGCGGTCTGGCCCTGGCCTTCGGCCCGGTGCTGGCGGCCGGCCATGCCGTGGTGCTGGCCTATCATCATTTCGACGAGCCCCGCTACCGCGCCACCCACATCAGTTCGGAGCTGTTCGCCCGGGAATTGGACTTGTTGATCCGGGAAGGTTTCCACATCGTCGCCCTGCCCGAGCTGATTGAGCGTTGGTCGCAGGATGAAGCCATTCCCGACAAAACCGTCGCCATCACCATCGACGATGCCCACATTTCCGTCTACCGCGTGGCCTACCCCCTGCTGCGGGAACGCCAGCTGCCCTTCACCGTCTTCGTCGCCACCGACTACATCGACGAGCAACGCAAGGGCTACATGAGCTGGGACGAATTGCGGGACATGCAGGCCCACGGTGCCAGCTTCGCCAACCACTCCACCACCCACGCCAGCCTGGCCCTGCCACGGGCGGGAGAAAGCGTGCGCGCCTGGCTGCAACGGGCACGGCGCAACATCCTGCGGGCGCAGGACCGACTGGAAAAAGAACTGGGCCCCACACCGCCCCTGTTTGCCTACCCCTTCGGCGAATACAGTCAGGCCCTGGCAGACCTGGTGGACGAACTGGGCCTCATCGGCTTCGGTCAGCATTCCGGCGCCATCGGCCCCCACAGCGACCCCCGCGCCCTGCCGCGTTTTCCCCTGTCCGACGAATACCCGGACCTGAATCAGTTTCTGGTAAAAGCCAGCAGCCTGGCCCTGCCTGTGGTGGAGGTCTCCCCCTGGGAGCCGGTCACTCTCGCCAAACGCCCCGCCCTTACCGTCACCCTGGACGGCAAGCTTATGCCGGCGCAAGACATCATCGACTGCTACGCCGGCAAGCAGGGCCGGATCGAAGTGCAATGGATCAGCCGCACCCCCCCGCGTTTTCAAACCGAAGCGCCCGGACCCCTGCCCGTGGGCCGCAGCCGCTACAATTGCATCGCACCTTCAAAGGAAGCGGGGCGGTACTACTGGTACAGCCATCCGTGGCTCAGGACCAGCGAGGACGGGCTGTGAATACTCCACCGGCCTGGGGCCGGTGGCTCATGTTACGGCAATAAGCCGGATGGACCGGCCGTGCGGCCGGGCGTCCCCTCTCCCAAGACCGGGAGAGGCCAAAGGTGAGGGTTTCAGTTTCAACCCCGGAGCATGTCCCCACTTCACATCCGTCCCTCTCCCCTCAAGGGGAGAGGGGGTAAAAAGCAAGCATGCCGCCTCAAGGCGGGGGATTTACCGACCCCCTGTCAAAGACATTGAAGCCCGGCAGGCGCCGCAAGCCGGCACCTGGGGCGAATCAGCCCAACGCCACCCGCGCATTCCTGAACAGGCGCAACCACGGCCCGTCTTCGCCCCAGTCTTTGGGATACCAGCTGTTTTGCACGGTGCGGAAGACGCGTTCGGGGTGAGGCATCATGATGGTGGCACGGCCGTCGGCGGTGGTGAGACCGGCGATGCCGCGGGGGGAGCCGTTGGGGTTGGCAGGGTAGGCTTCAGTGGTCTGGCCACGGTTGTCAACGTAGGCCAGGCTGACCAGGCCGGCGGCCAGGGCCTGCTCGGCGCCATTGGCATGGGCAAACTCGGCCCGGCCTTCACCGTGGGCCACGGCGATGGGGATGCGGGAGCCGGCCATGCCGCGCAGCAACACCGAGGGCGAATCCTGCACTTCCACCAAGGCCACGCGGGCTTCGAATTGTTCAGAGAGGTTGCGTTGAAAGCGGGGCCAGTGTCCGGCGCCAGGGATGAGGTCCTTGAGCTGGGCCATCATTTGACAGCCGTTGCACACGCCCAGGCTCAGCGTGTCGCCGCGGGTGAAGTAGTCGGCGAAAGCGTCGCGCACGGGGCTGTGGAACAGAATGGATTTGGCCCAGCCGCCGCCCGCCCCCAGCACGTCGCCAAAAGAAAAACCGCCACAGGCGGCCAGAACCTGGAAGTCTTGCAGAGACACGCGCCGCGCCAAAAGATCGCTCATATGCACGTCCACGGCGGTGAAGCCAGCGCGGTCGAAGGCCGCCGCCATTTCCACCTGGCCGTTGACACCCTGCTCTCTGAGCACGGCCACTTTCGGGCGGACGCCCGTGTTCACAAAGGGCGCCGCCACGTCGTCGTCCACATCAAAGCTGAGTCTGACGTTCAAGCCCGGATCGCCGGCGTCCAGCAACCGGTCGTACTCCTGCCCGGCGCAGGCAGGATTGTCGCGCAGCGCCTGCATGCGGTAGCTGGTCTCGGCCCAGGCCCGCTGCCAGGTCACCCGCTGTTCCGCCAGCCATTCGCGTTGTTCGTAATTGAAGACGATGCGGTCGTCATCATTCAAACTGCCGATCACGTGGCTGTGCCGCCCCAGGCCTTCTTCCCTGAGCACGGCCAGCACCGTCTCAGTATCGCAATGGCGCACTTGCAGCACAGCGCCCAGCTCTTCGGCGAACAGGGCCGCCAGCGGGTCGTCGCCCAGATCGTCCAGGGTCACGGTGATGCCAGTGTGACCGGCGAAGGCCATTTCACACAGGGTGACGAACAAGCCGCCATCGGAACGGTCGTGATAAGCCAAAATCACACCGTCATCGTTCAGGCTTTGAATGGCATCGAAGAAATGCCGCATGGCCTGGGGGTCATCCAGGTCGGCGGCATGGTGGCCCAGCTGGCCATAGACCTGCGCCAGGGCGGAGGCGCCCAAACGGTTCTGGCCTTTGCCCAGGTCGATTAAAATCAGATCGGTATCGCCCTCGTCCCTGCGTAACTCCGGAGTGAGGGTCTGGCGCACATCTTCCACCGGGGCGAAAGCGCTGACAATCAGCGACAGCGGCGCGGCCATGTCCCGCTGTTCGCCGTCCTGCTCCCACACGGTGCGCATGGACAGTGAATCTTTGCCCACAGGAATGGCGATATCCAGGGCGGGACACAGTTCCATGCCCACGGCTTTGACGGCATCAAACAGGCCCGCATCTTCGCCGGGGTAGCCGGCGGCGGCCATCCAGTTGGCGGAGAGTTTGATGTCGCCGATGTAGTCGATGCGGCTGGCGGCGATGTTGGTGATGGCCTCGCCCACCGCCAGACGCGCCGCAGCGGCATGTTGCAGCAAGGCCGCCGGGGTGCGCTCACCCACGGCCATGGCCTCACCGCCGTATTCGGTGAAACAACCCACCGTCACGGCGCAGTCTGCCACCGGCACCTGCCAGGGGCCCACCATCTGGTCGCGCGCCACCAAGCCGGTGACACTGCGGTCGCCAATGGTGATCAGAAAGCTTTTTGAGCCACAGCCGGGCAGGCGCAGCACGCGCCCGGCCGCCTCGTTCACGTCGATGAGCGCGCGGTCCAGCTCGGGTTTGGCGTAGGTGCGGTGGCGCACATCGCGAAACATTTTTGGCGGCTTGCCCAGCAGCATGGGCAGCGGCATATCCACCGGCGTGTTGTTAAACTCGCTGTCGCCCACCAGCAGTTGTTGCTCTTCGGTAACCTCCCCCACCACGGCAAAGGGGCAGCGCTCCCGTTCGCAAATGGCCTGAAACTGCGCCATGGCCTCGGCGGACACGGCCATCACGTAGCGCTCTTGCGCCTCGTTGCACCAGATTTGCAGCGGCGACATGCCCGGATCGTCGGACGGGATGGCGCGCAACTCGATGGTGGCGCCCCGACCGCTGTCGTGCACCAGCTCGGGCAGGGCATTGGACAGGCCACCGGCACCCACATCGTGAATGCTGACGATGGGATTGTCTTCGCCCAGCTGCCAGCAGCGGTCGATGACTTCCTGGGCGCGGCGCTGCATTTCCGGGTTGCCCCGTTGCACGGAGGCGAAATCCAGCGCCGCGTTGCCGGCACCGCTGGCCACAGACGAGGCCGCACCGCCACCCAGACCGATCAGCATGGCCGGCCCACCCAGCACCACCAGCTGCGCCCCCGGCGGCAGGGGGAGCTTGTCCACCAGCTGGGGCCGGATGGCACCCACGCCCCCCGCCAACATGATGGGTTTGTGGTAACCGCGCAGCGCTGCACCTTCGGGGCCAGGCACTTTTGCTTCGAAGGTGCGGAAATAGCCGCACAGATTGGGGCGGCCGAATTCATTGTTAAACGCCGCCGCACCGACGGGGCCTTCCAGCATGATGTCAAGCGCCGAGGCAATGCGGGCCGGTTTGCCGTAGTCCGGCTCCCAGGCCTGCTCGAAGCCGGGAATGCGCAGATTCGATACGGAAAAGCCGCACAGACCCGCTTTGGGCTTGGCGCCCCGGCCGGTGGCCCCTTCGTCGCGGATCTCGCCGCCCGCACCGGTGGCCGCGCCGGGAAAAGGGGAAATGGCGGTGGGGTGGTTGTGGGTCTCCACTTTGATGCACAGATGGGCATCTTCCCGCACGTGCTGATATTCCCCCGTCCCGGGATCGGGGAAAAAGCGTTCGGCCCGCGGCCCGGCCAGCACGGCGGCATTGTCACGATAGGCCGAGAGCACCCCGTCGGGCCAGTGGTCGTGGGTGTTGCGGATCATGTCAAACAGAGAGTGGCTTTGCTCGCGCCCGTCGATGCGCCAGCCGGCGTTGAAAATTTTGTGGCGGCAGTGTTCGGAATTGGCCTGGGCGAACATCATCAATTCCACGTCAGTGGGATTGCGGCCCAGAGCGGTAAAACCGTCCAGCAGATAATCCAGCTCGTCCTCGCTCAGCGCCAGGCCCAGTTCCTTGTCCGCTGTCGCCAGCGCCTCGCGGCCGCCACCGAGCACGTCCACCGTTTGCAGGGGCGCGGGCTCGGCAGCGGCGAACAGATCTTCCGCCTCATCCAGCTCGCGGAGCACGCTTTCGGTCATGGGATCGTGCACCAGTGCAGCCAAGGCGGCATACTCAGCATCCAAAGAGGCCGCGGCGCTGAAGTAATAGGCCACGCCCCGCTCCACCCGCGCCACCTTGGCCAGGCCGCAGCGGCGGACGATGTCGGTGGCTTTGCTGGACCAGGGGGAGACTGTGCCCAGACGCGGGGTGACCAGCAGCAACTCCCCCGCCGGGGCCTGCGCCATGGGCGGCCCGTCGCCATAGCTAAGCACCTGCGCCAATACCGCGCGCTCATCATCGCTCAGGCGCTGTTCCAGCTCGACGAAGTGCACGTATTCAGCGTATACACTCGTGACCGCGGGCACCCGCTCCTGCACCGCGGCGAGCAGCTTCTTTCGGCGAAACGACGACAAAGCGGCCGAGCCGCGCAAACTCAACATGTCAATCTCCCTGGCCATGGCAATGGTGTTTTCTAATGCTGCCCGTCGTTGACATTCCGTTGTCGTGCTTCACGGCTGTGGCGCGCCGACGGGTCTTCAACGCTTTCTGCCGTATCCGCCCGGCGTTTCCAACAAGCGAAGCTGTGAATCCAGGTGACCCTTGCGTTTGGCCACTCCGTAGTGCGAGTTTTCCTCCACATCTTCATTGCCCCATTGCCCCCAACCGTCCCGGTGAAAGCGCGCGAACAACTCCAGGTAGGGACCCGGCGAACAGGACTCGATGACATCGTAGATTTCGTCGGGCTTGCGGGAATGCTCACGCTTTTGCGTCACCAGCATGTTCACCTGGGTCCGGCCCGGTTGCAGGGTGCGCAGGCTGCCGCGCACACCGAATAATATAAGTTCGGTGACGTTGCGAAAATAAAAGCCGACGCCGCGCCCGTCGGGACCGCCGTCTTTCCGGATCTTGTACCAAACCAGGTTGGACTTGTATGCAAACCCCCACGCCGCCATGACCTTGAGACCTTCTTGCAACAAGGCGTTGGGCACCCACAGATACAGATGTGACTTTGCCGCGGCCACTGTGGCGACCGGAAGCGCCAGAATCTCTTTCAGTGTCATCGTCGGATACCGTAGCAACCGCCTGTGTTCCGGCGCCATCTTCCCGGTCCGGTTTTGAAACTGCCACGGGGGATCGGCCAATATCGTCGCGTACCTTCCCTCTACTTTAGCCAAAAGATCGCCGGCGGGATCAGGCTCTGCCTTGGGGCCAGCCTTTGCCGAGACTGCGCCGCTGTCCACCACCATCACGGCAGCCTGATCCCCAAGCGCCGCGCCGCCTCTTCGTAGGCTTCCACCACATTGCCGAGCCCCTGGCGAAAACGGTCTTTGTCCAGCCTGGTGCGGGTTTCGGCGTCCCACAGGCGGCAGCCGTCGGGACTGAATTCGTCGCCCAGCACCATGCCGCCGTGGAAGCGGCCGAACTCCAGTTTGTAGTCCACCAGTAACATGCCGGCATCGAGAAAGAGCTGCTTGAGCACGTCGTTCACCCGGAAGGTAAGGCGCTTCATGGCGGTGATTTCGTCTTCGCTCGCCCAGTTGAAGGCGAGGATATGGTAATCGTTGACCATGGGGTCGTGCAGGGCATCGTTCTTGAGAAAGAACTCGAACACGGGGGGCTGCAACTCCACCCCTTCGGCCACTCCCAGACGGCGGCACAGGCTGCCGGCAGTGATATTGCGCACCACACATTCGAGCGGAATCATGTCCAGTTTCTTTACCAGCGCGTCGGTGTCGGACAACAGCCGTTCGAAATGGGTGGGAATACCCGCCTCCCGGAGCCGGGTCATGATGTGGGCGTTGAACAGGTTGTTGACCATGCCCTTGCGGTCGAGCTGGGCCACCTTCTCACCGTTGAAGGCAGAGGTGTCGTCGCGAAAGCGCATGACCAGATAATCCGGGTCAGCGGTTTTGAAGATTGATTTGGCTTTGCCGGAATAGAGTTCCTGGCGGATTTCCATGGCGGGTCCTCGTTGTCTCATGGTGGTGGCGGCCGCGCCGGAGCGCCCGTCATGTTATTTCGCGCCAGGGCAGGACCTGGTCTTGGGTGGCTACAGCAACATCACCCGGCATCGCACCCAGGGCATCCGCCAGGGCCGCCCGGGCCAGGCCGGGCGTGTTGTTCTTTTCACTCAGGTGAGCGGCCAGCACATGCTGCAGGCAACTGGTGTCGATGCGACCGAGCAACGCCGCCGCCTGGGCGTTGCTCAGATGGCCGTAGCTGCCACCCACCCGCCGCTTCAGCGCGGGGGGATAATCCCCTCCCTCCAGCAACACCGGCTCGTAATTGCACTCCAGCACCAGGGCATCCACACCATCGAGACACTGTTCCACATGGGGCGTCACACTGCCGCAGTCGGTCAACAGGCCAAGCCGCACCCGGCCATCGCCGAACACGCACTGGCCGGGCTCCGCAGCGTCGTGAGGCACGGGGAAGGGCTGAATCTGCAGATCACCGATGGCGAAATCCTGGTGACAGTGGAACAGCCTCCGGTCCGGCACGTCGGCCAAGCCTTTGTGGCGCGCCGTGCCGGCGGTAAGCCACACCGGCAGACCGCGCTGACGGGCCAGGGCGGCAACGCCCTGGACGTGATCCCCATGTTCGTGGGTGACCAGCACCGCGCTCAAGTCCCCCAGACATCTGCCCACTTGCGCCAGGCGCCGGCCCAACTCCTGAACACTGAAGCCGCAGTCCACCAGCAAACAGGTGCCACCCGCTTCGATCACCAGGCCGTTGCCCCGGCTGCCACTGCCCAGCACCGCAAAACGCACGATTCAGGCGCCACCGCCACTCAGCGGCCGGGGAATGCCGGACTGCCGGACAGATAAGTTTTGAACCGGTCCAGCCACTGGGCTTCGAGCAGGGGATCAGACTCACCCGCCCGCCACGCCTCCTCTGAGGCACCCGCTTCCCGCTGCAAACTCTCATGGACGAGATAAATCTCGCTGGTGTCTGCCACCCGTCCCGCTTCCACCAGCCACCGCAAACGGTGGCGCCGGATCGTGCGCAGGGCCGGGTCCGACGCCGGCCGCCAGGCGGTGGTAACAATGCCTTCCACCCGGTCGAAACGCTCCACGGTCCAGCCTGATTGTTCCAAAAAGGCTTTCAGGCGGGACAAGATCTCCGCCGACGCGCCGACGGCGACCAGCCAGCGGCGGCTGCCATCGCGCTGAACAGACGCTGCGGGGGGCGCGCCGGGGACGCCCGCCGCGGCGACGCGGGGCACGGCGAGATCGGGGTCGCTGCGGGGCGAGACCAAATCCGGTGGCACTTCCAGGGGCGGCAGGGGCTTGGCTTTGAGGTAGAGGTCATCTTCTTTGTTGCTGCACGCATTCAAGGACACGGCTGCCGCCAGCGCACAACACAGAACCAACAGGACTCGAAGCATAATCAAAAGGGGACTTTCTGGATGTTTATAGGACGCCCGCCCGACGCATGGCATCGCGGACAGTGTCGTGACACGTCTCGGACAGCGGCGTGAGGGGCAGGCGGATACCCGGCGCGATCCTGCCCAGCTCCGCCAGCGCCCATTTGACGGGAATGGGGTTGGACTCCACAAACAAGCCCTGGTGCAGACCGCCAAGGGACCGGTCCAGGGCCTCGGCCCGGGACCGGTCCCCGGCCAGGGCAGCGGCGCACATCTCATGCATGGCCCGGGGGGCGAGATTGGCACTGACGGAAATCACCCCCTTGGCACCAGCCAGGATCATCTCCCGGGCGATGGCGTCATCACCGCTGTACAGATCCAACCGCCCGCCGCAGCGTTCCAACACGGCGCGGGCCCGCTCCAGGCTGCCCGTGGCTTCTTTGATGCCGACGATATTGGGAACGTGGGACAGGCGCTCCACCGTCTCCGGCAGCATATCCACGGCAGTGCGGCCGGGAACGTTGTAAAGGATCTGGGGAATGGGCACCGCCTCAGCCACGGCCAGATAGTGGCGGTAGAGCCCCTCCTGGGTCGGCTTGTTGTAGTAAGGCGTCACCAGCAGGCAGGCATCCGCCCCCCCTTCCAGAGCGCAACGGGTCAGGCTGATGGCCTCGCGGGTGGAATTGGCTCCTGTGCCGGCAATCACCGGGATGCGTCCGGCCACCATGCGCACCACCTCCCGGATCACCCGGCAATGCTCTTTTTCATCCAGGGTGGCGGATTCGCCGGTGGTGCCCACGGCCACCACCGCGTCAGTGCCCTGTTCGATATGCCAGGCCAGCAGACGCTCCAGCGCCTCGAAATCCAGACTGTCGTCGGCCTTCATGGGTGTCACCAAAGCCACCATGCTGCCGTGAAACATGGAACACCTCCATCGATGGGTCACTGGAGAGCCGCGGGCGGCCCCCCACACCCCGCGCCACGGTCCGGGGTCAGACCGGGCAGCTTACAACCGGGGGCACTCAGCGCGCCGTGAAATCTGTTAGGGGATGGTACTTGCGCGGTCTCGTTCTGACAAGGCGGACGCTGGAACAGCCGACTGAAAAACCGGAATTTTTCTGCGTCACTGCACACAGTGTCAGAACCGCGGAGAGGAACTGCAACACCCTTTCGACCCACCGGACCCGCCCGCCGGGCTCCGACCGCACAAACTGTATTTATGGGCCCGCGGAAACGGCGTATTATTAATCCCCGGTTTGAACTGGGAGCATCCATGAGCACTGTGACAGTGGGACAGGCCGTGCCCGATTTTACCGTGCCGGCGACGGGAGACCGGGACGTCACGCTTTCTGAACTGAAGGGAAAGAACGTGGTGCTGTATTTTTACCCCAAGGACAGCACCCCGGGCTGTACCCGGGAGGGCCAGGACTTCCGCGCCCTGCACGAACAATTTAAACGAGCGAACACCATGGTGTTCGGCGTCTCCCGCGACAGCCTCAAATCACACGAAAACTTCAAAGCGAAACAGGACTTTCCTTTTGAACTGCTGTCTGACACCGAGGAAACGCTGTGTCAGATGTTCGATGTCATCAAAATGAAAAACATGTACGGCAAACAAGTGCGGGGCATCGAGCGCAGCACTTTTCTGATCGACGCCGAGGGCGTGCTGCGGCAGGAATGGCGCAAGGTCAAAGTGGACGGTCATGCCCAAAGCGTGCTGGATGCGGTCAAAGCCCTCTGACCCGCAACGGCGCTACCCCGGTGGTACTCCACCCCTTCCCCCGGCGGGGGTGAGAGGGCAGGCGGTGCTGCTTCGGCCTGACGCTGTCTGCCACGGTTTACGGCTGGCCTGACCGCCAGCCCGGCGATGCACCGTCCCTCTCTGTGCATGACAAACCCGCCTTTACCCATCACTGACACGGCGGCCAGGCGCCGCCCGGCAATGAAACATCATGGCCATAGACGGCAACGCAAACAAACGCCTGATTGTGCTGGACACCAATGTGCTGATGCACGATCCGAGCTGTTTGTTTCGCTTTAAAGAGCACGATATTTTCCTCCCCATGATGGTCCTGGAGGAGCTGGACAACAATAAGCGCGGTCATTCCGAAGTGGCGCGCAACGCCCGCCAGGCCAGCCGCTTTCTGGAGGAACGCATACGCAATGTCTCCCGCGAGGCCATAGAACAGGGGCTGGCGCTGCCCCCGCTGGGTGACAACGGCAGCGGCGGAAAGCTCTATTTTCAGACCCGCACCCTAAGGTACGACCTGCCGCGGGACTTGCCGGGCAATGTGCCGGACAACACAATTCTGGCCACCGTGCTCGCCCTGCAAACGCGGCTGCCGGACCGGGCTGTGGTGCTGGTGTCCAAAGACATCAACCTGCGGATCAAAGCGGCAGCACTGGGCATTCAGGCGGAGGATTACCGCAACGACAAAGTGTTGGATGACTTGTCGCTGCTGGCCACGGGCCAGGCGCGGCTGGCCGAAGGCTTTTGGGAGCGCAGCGGTAAACGGCTGAAATCCTGGCAGGACAACGGCCGCACTTATTACACACTGAGCGGCCCGGATGTGGACACCTGGCATCCCAATATGCTGGTACACGACGGCCGGGCTGATGGCTTCGAAGCCATCGCCCGGCGCCTCGACGCCGGCACGGCCACCTTGGAACTGTTGGACAACTACCGCAAAAGCCATCACAGTGTTTGGGGCATCAACGCCCGCAACCGGGAACAAAATTTTGCTCTCAATGTGCTGATGGACCCGGACATCGACATCGTCACCCTGCTGGGCAACGCCGGCACGGGCAAAACCCTGCTCACCCTGGCCGCAGGACTGGCGCAGGTGCTGGACGAACGCCGCTATCAGGAAATCATCATGACCCGGGCCACGGTACCCATGGGTGAAGACATCGGCTTTCTGCCCGGCACCGAGGAAGAGAAGATGGCGCCGTGGATGGGCGCCCTGATGGACAATCTGGAAGTGCTGTCCAATACTGACGGCGGCAGCTGGGGGCGGGCGGCCACCAATGATCTGCTGCGCAACCGGATTAAAATTCACGCCATGAACTTTATGCGCGGCCGCACGTTCCTGAACAAGTACGTGATCATCGACGAGGCGCAAAACCTCACGTCCAAGCAAATGAAGGCCCTGATCACCCGCGCCGGACCGGGAACAAAGATGGTGGTGCTGGGTAACGTGGGGCAGATTGACACGCCCTATTTGACGGAAACCACCTCAGGCCTGACTTACGTCGTCGACCGATTCAAGACCTGGGATCATGCCTCACACATCACCCTGCTGAGCGGCGAGCGCTCCCGCCTGGCGGACTACGCCAGCGACATTTTGTAACCCACACCGGGGACACCCCCCTACTCCTCCACCGAGCGGGGCCAGGCGTTGAGCACGGCTTTGACCAGCGTCGCCAGCGGAATGGCAAAAAACACGCCCCAAAAGCCCCAGAAACCGCCGAAGATGAGTATGGCGACGATGATCGCCACGGGGTGAAGATTGACCGCCTCCGAAAACAGCCAGGGCACCAGCACGTTGCCGTCCACGGCCTGGATGATGAAATAGGCCACAAGCACGTAGGTGAAATCCGCCCCCCAGCCCCACTGGAAGAACGCAATGATCACCACCGGAAACGTGACCACCACCGCGCCAATGTAGGGAATGATCACCGACAGGCCGACCAACACCCCCAACAGCATCGAGTAGCGCAGCCCCATCAGCGCAAACACCACCCCCGTGACCACACCGACGATGAGAATCTCAACGATTTTGCCGCGGATGTAGTTGCCGATCTGCTGGTCCATTTCCCGCCACACCCGGGTGGCCAGGGCGCGTTCCCGGGGCAGCATGCCGGACAACCAGCTCACCATGGGACCCTTGTCCTTGAGGAAGAAAAACACCAGCACCGGCACCAAAATGAGATAAACCAGCAAGGTGAACAGGCCCGTCAGGGTGGTCAGGGACATCGACAGCATGGCCTGCCCCACATCGGCCACACCGGACTTGATCCCCGCCATGGCCTCCTTCACCTGGGCTTCAGTGATAAAGCGGGGATACAGCTCGGGCAGTTGCAACAAGGCCTGCTGTCCCTTGGCCACCATATTGGGCAGTTCCTGCACCAGCTGGGTCAACTGGCTGGATACCAGCGGGATGAGCACGAACAGAATCAGCACCAGCGAGGTGACGAAACCGCTAAAGACCACACTCACCGCGACGATCCGCGGCGCCCCGCGTTTTTCCAGCGCCTTGACGCTGCCTTCGAGCATGTAGGCAATCACCAGGCTGGCCAACACCGGCATCAGAATATCGCCCAGGAAAATAACGATGGCGAACCCCAACACCAACAGCACGGCCAGGATCACCGCTTCCGGGTCGGAAAAATACTTCTTGATCCAGCGGTTGATGATTCCGCTCATCGGATAGGGCGTACTCCGGACATGACCATCGGCCACCCCGGCCCTGGCATGTTTTTTTCTGTCTCCATTCGCCATAAAAGAGGCAGTTCCTTCGGGCTTGGCGGCTGTGCGCACCAAGCGCAATGATAACCAATAATGACCGCCACCGCCTCCCACGCGATGGAAAGGCGCGGGAGATAGCCGGAACACGATCACTGCGGCATGCTGCAGGCCGGTGTGGAGAACAGGTGGCTGAAGCGGATACGCGCCGCAGCGGGGCGGGACAACACCGTCAACCCGTCTCCCACTATGCGCTATTGCAAAGTCACCGGGTGGCCCAAAGACAGGCCCAACAGCTCATCGGCGCGTCCCTGGTTCACTGCCAGTTCCACCAGACCCACGGAATTGGAATACCAAAAAGCCTGGCCCGGCGGCATGTCGCTGAAGGTGCGCGCCCGCGGCAAGACCCGCCCGCCCACCATGACCCGGCCTCCCTCATCCAGAACGCAGGCCCGCACACCGGTCATGGCATTGCCGTAGTCATCAATGAACACAACCTCCGGCAAGTCCTCCGGCCAGACCGTTCCCACGCGGGTAGTGGGCGCCCGCTCCTTCCCGGGGGGACTGCCGCCCCGGGCCAGGACGGCGGCGATAGGCGCGAACACGTCGCGGCCGTGGAAACTGGCGGAAGGGGCAAAACGGCGCCAATCAATGTCCCAACAACGGACCCTGCCGGCACGCGCCACCAACACATCAAACAAACCGTTGTCGGGACCAACAAACCAGCGCTCATCCGCCCACAAGACCACGGCCCCCCGCTCCGGCTGCCCCACACCGGGGTCCACCACGCAGACAAACACCGTGCCCGCCGGAAACTCGCCGGGATAGGCGGCAAGCAGATAAGCGGCCAGCTTGGGACGGAAGCGAGGCGCCCGGGAAAGCAGATTCACCACCGTAAGCCCGGAACCGGCGCGATAAACCGCGGCCTCCATCTGCCCGAGATACGGCCCGCCGCCGAAATCAGTATAAAAAACGATCATCCGGCACCCCGCCCCCCTTTTCAGGGCCCTCAATCGAGTAGGAGGCGGGGTCACCCCCGCCGTCCTCTCACACCACCGGACGTGCGGTTCCGCATCCGGCGGTTCATGAGACACACTGGAGTCGTCGCACCGTATCGAGCAGCGACACCAGCCCCAAACGATCAAAGTAGGCCTT
>DRLM01000145.1 GCA_011375345.1 Gammaproteobacteria bacterium | reverse complement strand
TTAAACAGCTCGTCCAGAGCTGTTTGATGGTCACCTGCGAAATCCGCCCGCCATTTTGCGACATGGCGGGTATTTTGCAGGTTCCCATTGGCTGGCACCAATGGTGGTACCTCCCGGTGCCGCGACATCAAGCCGACAATTCTGATTGCCGGGCTGCAAGCAGCTGTGCCAGGTGGATTTTTCTGGCGCTGTTGTTGGCGAAAACATGTAGTCTAAGGCAGCCACTTTCAGTGTGCTGCCTCAGGTGCCCAACAAAAACCGGCCGTCTATCGGTTTCCCCTGGGGACGCCAGCTGGGGAAAAAGGCTTACGCCGTGCAGCCCGGCCCGATTTTTTTTCGGGGGGGCTTGAAATCCAGGCCGCCGCCCCCACCCCAGACACCGTTTTCTGGATGACTTTGGGAGATTGCTCAATGACCGTTGCTGCTCATAAGGAGACTCTGGATTTTCAAACTGAGGTGCGTGAGCTGCTCAAGCTCATGATCCACTCTCTGTATTCCAACAAGGAAATATTCCTGCGCGAACTGATTTCCAACGCTGCCGATGCCTGTGACAAGCTGCGCTTCGAGGCCCTGACCGACGAGGCCTTGCTGGAGGGGGAGGGGGATCTCAAGATACGGGTATCGTTCGACAAGGAACGGCGCACCATCACCATCACCGACAACGGCATTGGCATGAGCCGTCAGGAAGTGATGGACAACCTGGGCACCATTGCCAAATCCGGCACGCGGCGTTTTCTGGAGTCCCTGACCGGCGATCAGGCCAAGGATGCCCGCCTCATCGGCCAGTTCGGTGTGGGTTTTTATTCCAGTTTCATCGTGGCTGACAAAGTAACGGTATTTACCCGCCGCGCCGGTCTCGGCCCTGAGCACGGCGTGCGCTGGGAGTCGGATGGTGAGGGCAGTTACGCCATCGAAACCGTGGAGAAGCCGGCGCGGGGCACGGAAGTGAGCCTGCACCTGCGGGAAGGAGAGGATGAATTTCTGGAGCGCCTGCGCCTGGAAAACATCATCCGCAAGTACTCTGATCACATCCCCCTGCCCATTGTGATGAAAGCCGAGGATAAGGACGGGGAAGAGACCGTCAACAGCGCTTCGGCCCTGTGGGCGCGGCCCAGGAAAGACATCACGGATGAGGAGTACCAGACCTTTTACAAGCACGTGGCCCACGATTTTGAAGACCCTTTTGCCTGGACCCACAACCACGTGGAGGGCGCTCAGGTCTACACCACTTTGTTTTATATTCCCGCCCGCGCGCCTTTCGATTTGTGGGACCGCAGCGACCGCCGCGGGGTGAAGCTGTATGTGCGCCGGGTGTTCATCATGGACGCCGCCGAACAATTGTTGCCCCACTACCTGCGCTTTGTGCGCGGCGTGGTGGACTCGGACGATTTGCCACTCAACGTGTCGCGGGAAATCCTGCAGCACAACCGCCAAGTGGAGGCCATCAAAAGTGCCTCGGTGAAGAAAATTCTCGGCCTTTTGGAAGACATCGCCAAGAAAGAGCCGGAGCGCTATCAGAAGTTCTGGAACGAATTCGGCCGGGTGCTCAAAGAAGGGCCGGCGGAAGATTTCAGCAACCGCGAGCGCATCGCCAGGCTGTTGCGTTTCGCCAGCACCCACACTGACACTGCGCAACAAACGGTGTCTTTGGAAGACTATGTGGGGCGCATGAAGGACGGCCAGAAAAAAATCTACTACATTACCGGCGACAACCACAGCGCTGTGCGCCACAGCCCGCACTTGGAGGTGTTTCGCAAAAAAGGCATCGAGGTGTTGCTGCTGTCGGACCGCATTGACGAGTGGCTGGTGAGCCACTTGAGAGAATTCGATGGCAAGCCTATGCAATCCGTCGCCAAGGGTGATCTGGACCTGGGTGGGTTGGAGGACAAAACATCCCCCGAGGAGCGGGAAAAAACCGAAACGGAGTTCAAAGACCTGCTCGGCAAGATGCAAGACACCCTGGGCGAGAAGGTGAAAGCGGTACGCCTCAGCCACCGCCTGACGGCGTCCCCCGCCTGCCTGGTGGTGGAAGAAGAGGAAATGGGCGCCAGCATGCGCAATATTCTCAAAGCTGCGGGGCACGAAGTGCCGGAGGTGGTGCCGGTGCTGGAAATCAACCCCGAGCATCCCCTGATTTTGCGTCTGCAACAGGAGCAAAACGACGAGCGTTTCGGCGACTGGTCCCACATTCTGTTCGACCAGGCTGTACTGGCGGAAGGTGGGCAGTTGGACGATCCTGCCACTTTCGTGGGCCGCCTCAACAGCATGCTGTTGCTTCTTGCCTCATAGTTGGGCACAATTCGTCAGCGGACGGGAATGATAGGGATGTCCAAGTGACAGGGAAAGGGCGGCGGCACCTGCGGGTGCCGCCGCTTTTTCATTAGAGAAAACTGATTTTCTCAGGTTTGAGTAATGGGCCGTCCACGCACTCCCCTGCTTGCCGCCGATATCATCATCGAGCTGGGTGACCGGCCGGGTCGCCCCATTGTGCTCATCGAACGGAAATATCCGCCCCTGGGCTGGGCCCTGCCAGGCGGTTTTGTAGACCTGGGGGAGCGCCTGGAGCAGGCCGCCGTGCGCGAAGCCTGGGAGGAAACCCGCCTCAAGGTGAGACTGAAAGCCCTGCTGGGTTGCTATTCCGATCCCGCCCGCGATCCCCGTGGCCATACTGTCAGTGCGGTGTACGTTGCCGAAGGGGAGGGGCCACCCCGGGCGCGGGACGACGCCCGGCGCGTGGGGGTGTTCGCCATTGACGACCTGCCGTTCGAACTGGCTTTTGACCACGCCCGGATTCTGGCCGACTATGCTGTCTTCCGTGCCAGCGGGCGGCCGGCGCCGCTGCGTGTGGGGTAGGCGTTCGGCATCCTGACCGCTGGCGGGTATACTCCCCGCGGCTGGTGGCGATGGGGGAATGGATATCAATGACGACGCGTTTTGAAGGTGACTCGGACTACACCCACGGCTGTGCGGAGGGCAGTGGCGTGCTCATCACCAATCTGGGTTCGCCCGACGCCCCGGATTCCGCGGCGGTGCGGCGCTATCTGGCCGAGTTTTTGTGGGATCCGCGGGTGGTGGAAATGTCCCGGCCCCTGTGGTGGCTGATCCTGCATGGCATCGTGCTGCGGGTCCGTCCCAGGCGTTCTGCCCACGCCTATCAAAAAATCTGGACCGGGGACGGCTCACCCTTGAGCCATATCACCCGGCGCCAGGCCGAAGCCTTGAGTGCGCGGCTGGCGGAGCGCGTAAAGGGGCCTTTTCACCTTGCCTGGGCCATGCGCTACGGCAGCCCCTCCATCCGTGACGGGCTGGAAGAGCTGCGGGCGGCGGGGGCGCGGCGGATAGTGGTGATGCCACTCTATCCCCAGTATTCCGGCGCCACCACGGCGTCCACCTTCGACGCCGTGGCCGATGTACTGCGCCGCTGGCGCTGGATACCGGAACTGCGTTTCGTCACCCACTATCATGACGATCCCGCCTATATCGCTGCCCTCGCCGCCAGTCTGCGCGAGCATTGGGGGCTGTGCGGTGAGCCGCAGAAACTGCTGTTTTCTTTTCATGGCATGCCCCGGCGCACCGTGCTGGCGGGCGATCCTTATTTTTGCCAATGCCAGAAAACCGCGCGCCTGGTGGCGGAGCAACTGGGCCTGCCGGGGGAACGTTGGCAAGTCACATTCCAGTCCCGTTTCGGGCGCGAGGAATGGCTGCAGCCCTATACCGACAAGACGTTAAAGAAACTGGGCCGGGAGGGAGTCTCCCATGTGGATGTGGTCTGCCCCGGATTTGCGGCCGACTGTCTTGAAACCCTGGAAGAAATCGCCATACAGAACAAAGACGTGTTCCTGGAAGCGGGGGGCGGGCGTTTTCACTACGTGCCGGCACTCAACGACCGGCCCGACCATGTCAGCGCCCTCGCCGACATTATTCTGCGCCAGCTCCGGGGCTGGCCCGGGACGGCTGAAGAGGGGGATGTCGCGGCGGCGCAGGCTGCAGCCACCCGCGAGCGTGCCCGGGCCCTGGGGGCGGCGCGTTGACACATCACTGTTTTGGGATTGAATTTGTACATTGCTTGAGTGAGTGAGGTAACACCATGCCCATTTATGAATACCGTTGTCGGCAATGTGGCCACGAACTGGAAGTCATGCAGAAAATGAGCGACGCGCCGCTGAGCGACTGTCCCCAGTGCCGCGAGCCGGCTTTGACCAAGTTGATTTCGGCGGCAGGCTTTCAGCTGAAGGGAAGCGGCTGGTATGCCACCGACTTCAAGGACAATGGCAAGAAAAAAAGCGCAGCCGGGGAGAAAGGGGAGAAAAAGGACGCCAAACCGGGAGCGGAACCGCCCTGCGGCGCGGGGGCCTGTCCGGCTTGTGAATAGCTTGAGGTGAACACCGCCGGCCCGGCCGTCCCCGGACGAAGGGGCAGCGCTGTTTTTCCGTCCAGCGGGCAATTCATCACCCAACGGGCGACCCCGATCGAGCAGGAGGCGGGGTCACCCCCGCCGTCACCGGGTTATTGGTGGCAGGTCCTATGGTTTTTTTCGGTGGGGAAAGCCAGGGTGCAGCTTCTTCGCGCTGCAACGGCGCATCCCGGGGGGGTTAGAAGTGCCGCGCCAGTTCCAGTTCGATGTAATCGTCCCGCAGCAGGCCGTGCAGGGGGTCGCTGGCCGGGGCGCCGGTGAAGAAGCGGCCTTGAAGGTTAACGGTCCAGCTGCGGCCCAGCCGGCGGTTGGCCTCCAGGTTGTAAAAGGCGGCGCCGCTGCTGCGGTCTTTGACCACGCCGAGAAGGGCGGCGCTGCTTTGCACATCGTTGAGGGCCAGGCGCAGGCCCACCATGAGATCGTCCTGAAAGGGGCTGGGACCGGTGGCGCCGCGGTCGTCGTAGAGGTATTCCAGGACCAGCCCTACGTCCGCGGGGCTGTCGAAGACACCGTAGAATGAGTATTCCAGCCCCCCCGTGGCGGCGTAGAACGTCTCGTTCCGGCCGCTGCGGCGGATGGCTTCCAGCTTCCACAGCCAGGCGCCGGTGGTTATTTGCACATCCAGGCCGGTTTGGTGGATGAGGTCGTAAACCGGAATGAGCGCGCTCTCGCCAGTGCGGGTCCGGCCGGGCTCAAAGCGGGGTTCGCGGCTGGTGCCGTAGAAATGGCTGAGGCCCACGTCCCAGTCGCCGATGACCTGTGACCAGCGCAGGGCGAGGTCAATATGGCGTTGTTTACGGCTGGACTCAAAGCGGGCGAGGTTTTCTGCCACGGGGGGGCGGCTGCGCAACCGGCCCCTTGGGCCGGGGAAAGTGCGCTTGCGGAAGTAGGGCAGGACGAACAGGTCCACGGTGCCCCAGTCGCGGATCAGGGCGAGGTTGACCATGGCTTGGCCCAGCTTGTCTTCGGTGTCGATGTTTTCCACCAGATCGGTCTGGTTGATGATGTCCACCAGGTGCTGGGATTCGGTGACGCCCCAGAATACTTTGCGCACGCCCACGCGCAGTTCCCACTGGTCTGCCGCGTGCAGCCAGGTGAGTTCCCGGATGTCTCCATGGCTGCGTTCGCTGTCCCCCTGGTCCCAGCGCAGGAAGGGGACGAAGGTGAAGGCGTCGGCACCACCATTCCATGAGTGGTAGAACTCAGGTTCTGCGGCCAGGGAAAGATTGTTGCCATGCTGGCGCGGATCCTCCGGGGACTGGGTAAAGCCGCGCCACTGGGCGCTGACTTCTCCCGACCACTTGGCCGCCCCCGCCACCCCCGCGAAGGCCAGGGCCACCAGGGTGAGGGCGGTGCGTTTCATCGGGCGCGCTTGAGGCTGTTGCGGTCGAAGTCGCGCTCGGTGAGGCCGGTCCGGAAGCGGTAGTGCTGCCAGGCCAGGGTGGTGGATTTTCCGGTCTGGTGGTTCACCATCTCCATCACGTCTGCCCGCCAGTAGTGGTCCAAATACTGTTGATAGCCTTTGAAAGTGAGGGTTTTCAAGAGCTTGTCTTTACGGTCGTAGAAATCGATTTTCAGCACCCGGTAGTGGCTCTGGTCGTACCACACCACTTGGCGGGTGTAACCGGAATGCTTGTAACGGGGATAGCGTTCGATGACAAAGCAGTCCTGGCCGTCCAGGATCTCGTCGCGCAGGTATTTATAGGTGTATTTCTCCACTTCCTGGGAACCGATGTCTTCGTAGGCGAATTCGCTGCCCATGAAAGGGCCGGATTTGTTGGCCGAGGAGATGCGCTTGACCCGCTTCAGGGCCGGCAGGTAGAGCCATTGGTCATCGGGCTTGAGGGCGTGGGTGTAGCTCAAAAAGGCCGTGCCTTTCACGTCCGCCGGCTCATCGAAAATCACCAGGGTTTTGTCGCCGTCGCCGATCACTTCCAAGGTGCGGTTGCGGATGCGGCGGATGCTCTCGCCGCCCCGGCGGTTGCGCAGGGTCATGACCAGCTCGGCGGTGAGATCGCCGAAACCGGTGTCCCGCCGGTCCGCTGTAAGCGCAATGGCCAGGCCGCGCTCTTCAGCCGTCTGCGCGGGCAGGTTGCTTGGCAGCCAGGCCAGCAGGGCCAGACTGAGCAGTAGTTTTCTGAGCATTGAGTTTTTCCTCCAGTTTCATCAGCAGTGGCGGCAGGAACAAGAAATCCGCCGCCAGGGCCAGGGCGATGGTGATGGCGGTGAGCAGGCCCATGTCGCTGTTCATTTTGAAGTTGGACAGGGCCAGCACCAAAAAACCCGCCACCAGCACCACCGAGGTGACCCACAGGGCCTGCCCCACGTTGTTGAAGGCATAGCGCACCGCGTCTTCCGGCGTCAGCCCCCGCTCGCGCCGGGCGCGCAGGTATTTGCTCAAAAAGTGCACCGTGTCGTCCACCACGATGCCCAGCGTCACCCCCATGACGACGGACAGCCCCAGCCCCACCTGGCCCACGAACAACCCCCACAGGCCGAAGGCCATGGCGGCGGGGACCAGGTTGGGCACCAGGCTGACCAGGCCGATGGGTACCGAGCGCAGGGCGATGACAAGCACCAGGGAGATGAAGGCCAGGGCCACGGTGGTACCCAGCAGCATGCCGACGATATTGCGCAGGCCGATGTGGGCGAACATCATGGTGGGGCCGGTGCCCTCCACCGGCGTGATATGGGGGGCATGGGCCCGCAGCCAGTCCCGCGCCCGGTTCTCAAAGGCCAGGGTGTCTTTCACTGACAGGGTTTTGATATTGATGCTGACCCGCATGGCGGATTTGTCCACGTTGATCTGGTCGTTCAGATCCAGGCCGTAGGGCAGGGACATTTCGTAGAGCAACAGATATTGGGCCGCCAGCTCCCGGTCCGCCGGCAGGCGGAACCAGGCGGGGTCATCGCCATGCAGGTTTTTGTTCAGCCGTTTCAGCACATCGCTGAGGGTCAGCACGTGGGTGACCTCGGGCTGCGTTCGCAGCCAATCGGTGAAATCGCCCACTTCCTGCAAAAAAGCCGGTTTGGAAATGCCACCGGACTCGCCGCTGTCCAGGGAGAAATCAATGCGGTAGAGGCCGGAGAGATGTTGTTCCATGTAGTCCGAGGCGGCGCGAAAGGGGATGCTTTCGTCGAAGTACTGCATATAGAGATCATTGAGTTCGTTGCGGGGAATGAGCGCCGTGAGTGCCACGATGGCTGCCGCCATGGTCCAGACCAGGGTCCGGCGGCGGGCCACCACCCACGCGCCGAAGCGGGCCATGCCCCCCCCCTGCCCGGCTGGCGCCGGGGCGATGGGAGCAGGCAACAAAGCGGCCAGTGCCGGCACGAAGGTGACGGAATAAAGAAAGGCGAAGCCCACGCCCATGGCGACGATATTGCCCAGATCCTGAAAAGGGGGCACGTCGCTGAAGTTCATGGACATAAAGCCCACCACGGTGGTGAAGCAGGTCAGAAAAATGGGCTGCAGGTTGAGCCGCAGGCTTTCCGCCATGGCCGCCTGCTTGGCAGGCATTTTTTTCAGCGCCTGGCGGAAGCTCACCATGATGTGAACCGCATTGGCCACCGCCAGGGTCAGGATAATGGTGGGGGCCGAGGCGCTGGGAGGAGTGATGGTGTAACCCAGCCAGCCCGCCAGCCCCATGGCCGAGGCCACCGCCATGATAATCAGCCAGAACGTGACGAAAGTGCCGGTCCAGCCCCGCAACAGCAGGGCGAGGCTCAGCAGAATAACGGTAAAACTGGCGGGCACCAGAGTTTGCATGTCGGCCTGGGAGGCCTCGGAAAAGGCGTTGTCCATCATCACCATGCCGGTGAGATGGGTGGTCATGCCGGGGTGGGCGGCGCTGAAATCCTCCAGCATGCCCCGCACAAAGGTGACGATTTCCGGCATGGCCTGGGCGCGGGTTTCATCGGGCATGTATACCGTGATATTGATGCCTGTGGTGCTGCCGTCCGCCGATATGATCCGGTTGACCAGCAAGGGCTCTTGCAGGGCGATGCGGCGGATGTCCGCGAGCGTGGTATCACTCAGGGACTCAGGGTCCGTCACCAGGTCCCGGACGATGAGTTCGTCGCCCTCGGCATAGCTGTGTTGAAAGTTGGTGAGAGAGTCCACCCGGGTGGAGTAAGGCACCTGCCAGGCTTGCGCCGTGAGATCCGAAAGGGCCGCCAGATTGGCGCGGGTAAACACATTGCCGTCTGCCGGGGTGACCACAATGAGCACATTGTCCAGCTTGGTGTAAGTGTGTTCCAACTCGTCGAAAGCCTGGAGCTGCGGGTTGTCTTCGCTGAAAAACACCCGGTAGTTGGTGGTGAAATCCAAAAAGCGGGCGCCGCTGGCGACCACCAGCATGGTGCCCAGGGACAGAAGGAGGGTGATGAGCCGGTGATGGACCACCCAGCGCCCGAAGCGGGCGGAGAAACGGGTATGGGACATGGCTGAGTGCTCCTGGCAGAAAAGGGGTTAATGCTTAATGAATTGTAAAGAATTAATTCCCTGAGTAAAAAAATCAGCGTTTCTTCACCGCCCGCAGAATCAATTCCACTACCCCCTGGGCTTTACGTTCGAATTGGGAAAGGGGGTATAAGTGCATGAAAAAAGGAACATCAAACAGAGTGATGGCAGAAAGGATGGCCTCGGCCGTGGACTCAGCGTCAAGGGAATCGAACTCCCCCGACTCCATGCCGCGCACCAACAACTCACCGAGCAGACGAAGCTTGGTGTTGACATGGTGTTCCACGATGTCCTGCCGTTTCTGGCACACCGTCTCCACCAGCTCGTTGATGCGGGGGTTCTCCTCGTGCTTTCTGTAGGTGTGGTGCAGGGTTTCCAGCACGAAGCTTTGCAGGCGCTCGCCGGCGGAGAGGGTGTTGTCCGCGACTATGGATTTCAGCAGAGTTTCTTCCTCGTTCAGGCACTGGCACGCGAAAGCTGCGGCAATATCTTGTTTATTCTGGAAATACCGATACAGGTTGGCGGCGGACATGTGGCAGTCGCCGGCGATGTCCGCCATGGTGGTTTTGGTGTAACCCCATTGGCGGAAGCGTTGTTCGGCGGCGGTGAGAATGCGCGCCCTGGTGTCTTCAATATTTTCCATCGTGACCCTGATTTATAGTCGGGGTGCTGTGAACAGTCAAGAAATTGTTAACCGTGCACAAAAATGCTAAAGATAAAGTTAACTATTAATTTTATCGGCTACAATACGAGAAGGTGATCTGAAGTTATTCCCTTTAAATACATATGATTATTTCTTGTTTTTCGTTTACGGCATGAGGTGGAGTCAGCCCCCCGCGTAGCGACTTTTCACGTATTTGTTTACCAACTCTGTGAATTCTTCAGCGATATGTTCACCTTTCAGTGTGACGGTCTTCTCGCCGTCCACATAAACCGGCGCCACGGGAATCTCTCCCGTTCCCGGCAGGCTGATGCCGATATCGGCGTGCTTGCTCTCACCGGGCCCATTGACCACGCAGCCCATGACGGCAACGGTCATGCTCTCCACCCCGGGGTGGCGGCGGCGCCACAGGGGCATCTGCTCGCGCAGATGGTTTTGAATGTCCTTGGCCAGCTGCTGAAAATAAGTGCTGCTGGTGCGGCCGCAGCCGGGGCAGGCCACCACTGACGGGGTAAAGGCGCGCAGCCCCATGCTTTGCAGGACTTCCTGGGCAACGACCACTTCTTCGGAGCGGGCGCCGCCGGGCGCGGGGGTGAGCGAAATACGAATGGTGTCGCCGATGCCTTTTTGCAGCAACACGGCCAGCGCGGCGGTGGAGGCGACGATGCCCTTGGCACCCATGCCGGCCTCCGTCAGTCCCAGGTGCAGGGCGTAGTTGCAGCGGGCGGCCAAATCCTGGTAGACGGCGATGAGATCCTGCACCCCGCTCATTTTGCAGGACAGGATGATGCGCTCCCGCGCCAGACCCAGTTTTTCGGCCCCGGCCGCGTTTTCCAGCGCCGAGGTGATCAAAGCTTCGCGCATCAATTGGGCCGATGCCAGCGGTTTGGCGCGCCGGCTGTTTTCGTCCATCATCCGCGCCACCAGAGCCGGGTCCAGGCTGCCCCAATTTACCCCTATGCGCACCGGCTTGTCGTAGCGGCAGGCCAGTTCGATCAAGGTGGCGAACTGGGCGTCCCGCTTGCTGCCGCGGCCCACGTTGCCCGGATTGATGCGGTATTTGGCCAGGGCCTGGGCGCAGGCAGGGTGATGGCTGAGAAGTTTGTGGCCGTTGAAGTGAAAATCGCCGATCAACGGCACCGGATGGCCGCGTTTATCCAGCTCTTCCACGATCTGAGGCACGGCCCGGGCCGCTTCCTCTGTGTTTACCGTCACCCGCACCAGCTCGGAGCCGGCCCGTGCCAGTTGAATCACTTGTTCTACCGTGGCCGGGGCGTCGGCCGTGTCGGTATTGGTCATGGACTGCACCACGATGGGGTGGCCGCCGCCCACGGTGACGGTGCCGATGCGCACGGCGTGGGTGGGGTGACGGGTGATGGAAGGCTTGGTTTGGCTGGTCATGGCGGCGTTTAAGTTTTAGAGTGAACCAGAAGGGTGCCAATGATAACCCAAGTTGGTGGCGGGCCCGCGACTCCGGTTGGTTCGCCGGGAGGTGTGCCGTGGGAGAACATGATGAGATGGTGGCGACCCTTGTCGCCGAAACGCGGGACACGGCGCAGTGGACGGGCATCCGCACATTGAGCGAGCGGGTGCTGAACGCCATGCGCGCCGTGCCCCGTCATCAGTTTGTGCCCCCCGACCTGGAGCCCCTGGCCTATGCCGACGGCCCGCTGGCCATCGGTCACGGGCAGACCATTTCCCAACCGTTTATCGTAGCCTTGATGACCGAGCTGCTTCAGCCCGGGCCGGATCAGGTGGTGCTGGAAGTGGGCACCGGCTCGGGCTACCAGGCCGCCGTGTTGTCGCATCTGGTGAAACAGGTCTACAGCATGGAGATCGTGCCCCCCCTGGCCGAGGCGGCGGCCCGGCGGCTGCGTGCCCTGGCCTATGACAATGTGGAGGTGCGCTGTGGCGACGGTTACCTGGGCTGGCCGGAGCATGCGCCCTACGACGGGGTAATGGTGACGGCGGCTTCGCCCACTGTGCCCCAGCCCTTGGTGGAGCAACTCCGGCCTGGCGGTCGCTTGGTGGTGCCGGTGGGAGAGCCGCACGGCAGCCAGATGCTCACCATGGTCGAAAAAGACAAGGAGGGCGGCATCCGGCAGCGGGACGTGTTGCCGGTGGTGTTTGTGCCCCTGACGCGGCATTCTTGACAGACTGAAGAGCTTTTTTGAGAATCGATTCCAAGGATCGGGCGCATGGCGCAAAGGGTCGCCATCGTGCTGTGTATCGGTGTTATACGTCCAAGGACGGGACGAATGAAGGCCGCTCTGGGAAAAATAGGAAAAATAGATTTTTTCGCCGTTTTGCCTTCTGGCACGTACATTCTATTGTCTTTTTATATTTTTGTGATTGCTGGCACCGATAGCCAAATGCAGGGCGGGGCATCGTTATGGGCGGCGTTTATTCCACTCGTTGACCTGACTCACTCCAAGCCAACAACCTTGCTGTTGATGCTTTTTTCCTCATATTTGCTGGGTAGCGTATTACGTGCCCTCCCTGTTTCATTCTCAGAAAAAGCCGTGAACATGTTTTTCTCTGACAAGGAGCCCTTCCCTTACCAAAGCGAATTAGATAATTTTTTCAGTGAGTTAAAGCGTAACAGCCGTATTGCGGGGATTGACGGGCACACTGTGCCGGACGGCGGGAACGCCATAACGAAACGTGTTTTTAACTATTGGAAGCACGTCATCTGTCTTCACGCTCCGGAAGCGTTCGTCAACTATCAAGAGTTTGAAGCACGTACCAGATTCTTTTCCGGCATGTTTTTGGCTGGCGCAATTGGCGCGTTTGTTAGTCTGCTTTGCTTGGTCAAAGCACTTTCGTATGCGCCTGCCTGGTATCTGCTTGTTTTGTCAGTGTTGGTGGCCTTGTCCTATGGGCTCAGCGTGCGGCGGGTGAGAGTACAAGAGGCGACAACCCTTGCGGGACTGTATCTAGCCTATCTACAGCACACCAAAGTGAACCGTCACGCCACTCCCTTGGATGAGGAAGTTACCCGGGCCGGCTGACCCGGGGGGAGTGCGGGGGCAAAAACGACAGCAACAGACGTCTGGCGAAACAGGCACTGGGACCGCAAAAGCGCCGGGGCAGCGCGTCCAGGTGCTCATGGATGTAGCACTCCAGTTGCGAGCGCCGGGTGATGCCGGTGGCGGGCACGCCGGTGAGGGCGAGCAGTTGGGTGGATTCCTTTTCAGTCAGCCGGATTTGGTTGTCGCAGACAAGCACGGTGAGGTTCCAATGTCACAATGTTATACATTGTATAACATTGTGACAGGGACGGGAAGCGCGATGTCGGCGGGTACGCTTCAGTGGCTCAAACGCCGGTATTTGATCCGGTGCGGCAGTTCTGCGCCGGTGCCCAGACGCCGGCGACGGTCCGCTTCGTAGTCGGCGTAATTGCCTTCGAACCAAGTCACCCGGCTGTCGCCCTCAAAAGCCAGGATGTGGGTGGCGATGCGGTCCAGGAACCAGCGGTCGTGGGAGATCACCACGGCGCAGCCGGGGAAGTCCAGCAGCGCTTCTTCCAGGGCCCGCAGGGTTTCCACGTCCAGGTCGTTGGTGGGTTCGTCCAGCAGCAGCACATTGCCGCCGCTTTTTAGCAGCTTGGCCAGATGTACCCGGTTCCGTTCGCCCCCGGACAGTTCCTTGATGAGTTTTTGCTGGTCGGTGCCTTTGAAGTTGAAACGGCTGACGTAGGCGCGGGAGGGCATTTCAAATTTGCCCACGGTGATGATGTCCTGGCCGTCGGAGATTTCTTCCCACACGGTTTTGTTGCCGTCCAGGGCATCGCGGCTCTGGTCCACGCAGGCGATCTGGACGGTCTCACCGATACGCAGGCTGCCGCCGTCGGGCTGCTCGGCGCCGGTCAGAATGCGGAACAGGGTGGTTTTGCCGGCGCCGTTGGGGCCGATAATGCCAACGATACCGCCGCGGGGCAGATTGAAACTGAGGTTTTCATAGAGCAAGCGGTCGCCGAAGCGTTTGCCCAGTCCTTCCGCTTCAATGACCAGTTCGCCCAAACGCGGTCCTGGCGGAATGTACAGCTCCTTGGTTTCGTTGCGCCTGACGGTTTCCTGGGCGGAGAGTTCCTCGAAGCGCGCCAGGCGGGCCTTGCTCTTGGCGTGACGGCCCTTGGGGTTGGCACGTACCCATTCCAGTTCCGCTTTCATGGCGCGCTGGCGGGCGGATTCTTGTTTCTCTTCCTGCTCCAGCCGCTTCTCTTTTTGTTCCAGCCAGGAAGAGTAATTGCCCTCCCAGGGGATGCCGTGACCGCGGTCCAGCTCCAGAATCCAGCCGCAGACATTGTCGAGGAAATAGCGGTCGTGGGTGATGCAGACCACCGTGCCCGGATATTCTTCCAGATAACGCTCCAGCCAGGCGACTGATTCGGCATCCAGATGATTGGTGGGCTCATCCAGGAGCAGCATGTCGGGGTTGGACAACAGCAGTTTGCACAGGGCCACCCGGCGTTTTTCGCCGCCGGAGAGTTTGGCCACCCCGGCGTCCCAGGGGGGCAGGCGCAGGGCCTCGGCGGCCACGTCCAGTTTGCGCTCCAGCTCCCAGGCACCGGCGGCGTCGATGGCGTCTTGCAGTCTGGCCTGTTCATTCAGCAAATCGTTCATCTCGTCGTCGGACATGGGCTCGGCGAAGCGCATGCTGATGTCGTTGAATTTGTCCACCAGCTCTTTCAGCGCCTGCACGCCTTCTTCCACGTTGCCGCGCACGTCCTTGCTTTCGTCCAACTGCGGTTCCTGGGGCAAATAGCCCACGCGGATGCCGCCCTGGGGCCGCGCCTCGCCATGAAACTCCGTCTCCACCCCGGCCATGATGCGCAGCAGCGTGGATTTGCCGGCGCCGTTCAAGCCGATGACGCCGATTTTGGCACCGGGGAAGAAGGAGAGGGAGATGTCTTTTAGAATTTCCCGTTTGGGGGGCACGACCTTGCCGACCCGGTTCATGGTGTAGACGTATTGGGCCATGGTGTTTCCTGTGCAAACTGAGGGGGCGCGAAAACCAAAAATTATACAATGCCGGCCCCCGGCTGCGCAGGGGGTGTTTGGCGCGTAATCTGCAAGCCTGGGTCCCATGCGTCAGGGAGGATATCAAACCGCCATGCCAACGCTGTTTACCGTGGGTCACGGCAGCCGGGCCCTGGATGATTTTCTCGACGTGCTGGATCTCAACGGCATCGCCGTGGTGGTGGACGTGCGCAGCCATCCCGGTTCCCGCCGTCATCCCCACTATTCCCGCGTCGAACTCAGCGCCAGCCTGCAACGGGCGGACATCGATTACCTGTGGCTGGGCAAGACCTTGGGCGGTTTCCGCCAGTGCGTCGCTGACTCGCCCCATGTGGCCCTGGGTAACGCGGTGTTTCGCGCTTTTGCCAGCCATATGACGAGTGCAGCATTCGGTCGTGCAATGGCCCAGGTGATTGAACGGGCGCGCTTGGCGCCTCTCGCTCTGATGTGCGCCGAGCGCCTCCCGCAACGCTGTCATCGCCTGCTGATTGCCGATTATTTGACGGCCCTGGGCTGCAAAGTCCGTCATTTGCTTGACGATGACCGCCCCGTCACCCACAGTCTGACCCCCTCCGCCCGTCTGATAGACGGTGTTTTGTGCTACGACGGGGGCGGGGGCGAACAACTGGATTTGATTTTCTAACCGGTTTCTCTTTTTTCCGCCACGTTTCCCATGGCCAAGATCCGCTGAGCCCAACACCTCAGTGTTGGCGTCAAGAACATGCCGGTGCGTGTCTTAGTGGCGACACATTTCCGACACCCATGAGTCAAAAAGACCCGCACTTGCCGGTACTGTGACAAGCGAAAAATATTAATGTATTGATTTATAAATATAAAATATTTTTGGCACGCTTAGTGCATTATATCAGGCGTGGTTCAAACAGACTCCTTGTCTTCTTGAGTCACGTAATCCCTCTCCCTGATTCCGGGGTGCTTTTCCCCCAAAGCACCCCGATTTTTTTTAACCTTCCCCGGGCAGCCCAGCGAACGTTTGGCGAATACCGGTTCAGAGCTGGGGCGCGGTTTTTTCTCTCGAACATTTTGGCACTACACGGCTTTCAGCAGACTCCGGGGCTCCCGTCCGGGGTGTTCAGATTCGTTTTTCCCGGTCGATAGTCTAGGAGGCTGTGGGGGCCTGAAGTCACGCGGGTGTTTCACGTGAAAACGCGGTGGCGGCGGGATTCTTCCGAAAATTGAGGCAGCTACAGGTCCGCCTGTACCTCGAACAACACCGACCGGGAGCGACAGTGAAAGCCGAATTCATCAATCCTGTATTGGAGTCCACGCTGGATGTGTTGACCACTATGGCGCACCTGGAGGCGACGCCCGGGGAGCCGAAACTCAAAGAAAGTGACCGGGCCCACGGTGACGTGACCGGTATTATCGGCATGACCGGCACGCAGGCGCGCGGTTCTTTGGCGGTCACCTTTCCTGCGCCGGTGATTTTGGAGATCACCAAGCGCATGATGCACATGGAAGTCAACGAAGTGTCGGATTTGGTGACAGATCTGGTGGGCGAGATCGCCAATATGGTGCTCGGTGGTGCCAAACGGCGACTCGAAGATCAAGGTTACGACTTTGATCTGGCCTTGCCGGCGGTGGTTTCCGGCACCAACCACACGATCAGCCATAAAACCGATGGCCCTAAGATTTTGCTGCCCTTCGCCAGCGAGCCCGGTGAGTTTTTCGTGGAAATTTGTTTCGAAGAATAGCGAGTGGAGGGGCAAGAGCCGTTCAGTGGCCACTGGCGCTCAGTTCAACACTAACGCCAAGGGATACCAGGCGATACCAACAAAACAGACGGGCCGCGCCCGCCAAGGCCGTCAAATAACCCGCTCATTTCCTCCATCAACAGGAATTTGGGCGCCCGTCGTTTTCGCAAAAGCCGGACCACACAAAGCCACAGCCAAGCGCGCGACATCGTGACTGCTGAGTTCGGTGTTCAGCACGTTTTTCCGCTTGTAGTCATCCACGCTCATCCCGTAATGAGCGGCGCGCGCCTGCAATACCTCGTCAGTCCAAATGCCCGTATCAAACACCGCGTCAGGATGCAGGGTATTAACGCGTATGCCGTCGCCACCCCATTCCAAGGCGGCGATGCGCGCCAGTTGGGTGAGGGCGGCCTTGGAGGCAGAGTAAGCCGCCGCACCGGGGCCGGGGGCCGGCACGTTTTTCGAACCCATCACCACCACCCGGCCCTTGCGCGGCGCGTGTTTCAGCAAGGGTTGTGCTTCGCGCATCAAATTCAAATTGGCGTCCAGGTTTACTGCCATCACCCGCCGCCATTCCCCCGCAGACAAGGCATCGATACGACAGCCGCCGGGGAACACGCCGGCATTGAGCACCAGCATGTCCAGGCCGCCGAAGGCACGCACGCCCGTTTCCAGAGCGTGTTGCAGCGCGTTTTCATCGCTGATATCGGCAGCAATACCCATGTAGGCGGGCACCTTGCCGACTTCCGCCACCGACGGGTTGAGGTCCACCCCGATCACCGCCGCCCCTTGCGCCAAAAAAGCTTTGACACAAGCTTTGCCGATGCCCGATGCCGCGCCCGTGACCAGCGTTACTTCGCCGGTAAAGGGGGGGGGACTGCCTCCCTTACGCAGCTTGGCTTGCTCCAAATCCCAATATTCCATATCGAACAAGTCTTGCTGCGACAGGGCACGATAACCGCCCAGTTGTTCCGCGCGCAGAATCACGTCGATGGTGTGGTCGTAAATGTCGCGCACGATGTTTGCCTCTTTCACCGAGCGGCCCACCGCCAGCAAGCCCCAGTCGGGATCGAGAACGACGCGCGGTGCCGGGTCGAGCATGGTTTTCGGCTCACGGGCCTTGGGCGCATGCAGGTCGAAGTACTCACGATACGCCTTTACATAAGCGGCGACATCGCGTCCCACCTGCGGCACACGCTTGGTGCGGATGATGTGATCCGGCGTCGCCGGACCTTGTTGTGAAATAGCGTTGACGTCGGCACGTTGTGCAAAGGCGCGGCTTTTCTCGTCATCCTGCAAGGCGACGATCAGGGGTTTGCCGGCGGCTTCGGACAGCTCGCGCCGAAAACGGGCCAGATCGTTGCGCAGCGGCGCTGCGGGTGCCGTGGCCGCTGGCAGGGACACCGCCCATGCCCCGCGCCGGGCCAGATACTGCTCCGCGCGGTCCACCAGTTCGATCATCCGCTCATAGGATTCCCGCGCCGTATCGCCGAAGGAAAAAATGCCGTGATTCATCAACACCATGCCCACGGTTTGCGGGCCGCGCTCGGCGGGGAAACGCTCGGCGCACGCGCGCGCCAAATCAAAGCCCGGCATGATGTAAGGAATGATCACCACCGAATCGCCGTAGCAGGCTTGCACGTGAGCCAGGCCGTCGGGGTTATTGCTGAGAGTGACCAGCGCATCGGCATGGGTGTGGTCCACATATTTATGTGGCAGTGCCGCGTGCAAAATCGCTTCCACCGAAGGCGTGGGGGCGGAGGCCAGCGTCATATTTGATTTCAATTCGTTGACCATCTCCGGATCGGACAAGCGTTCCAAACCCGCCAAACGCAACAAATGATTCAGGCGCACCGGCACGAAACCGGATGCCTCGATCGTCTCCAAATCCCAGCCGGAGCCCTTAACGTAAAGAATATCCTCCTCGTCGCCAAAGCGGTTGGTCTCCGTGATCTTGACCGATGTGTTCCCCCCACCGTGCAACACCAGGGACTTGTCCCGCCCCAACAGGCGCGAGGTATACACCCGCAAACCCAGCTCGCCTCCGTAGCCGGCTGCTTCTTGATCGCTCCAAAGACTTTTCATGAATCAGTTCCGGATGGTTGTTGCAATGGCGGACATATTAACTCGGCACCTCCCCTGTGCCGCGTCATTAACAACGGGCGCGCCTTGCCCGCCAGGGGGCGCCAAGCCCGCGTTGCCGCGTCGTGGACCCGTGGCAGGAGATGTCCCGCTGGGAGGTGTAACTTTGGATGCGGGCCACAACGGCGCGTTCCCGCACCGTACCCAGACTGCCGGAAAACGGTCTTTTCAACAATCCGTCAATCGTCAGTGCCTGATTTGTCTGGTTTTCCTGCTTGAGGCTCCGGCCCGCTGCCTTGGGGGGTGTCGTCTTGGGACGTCTCCGGCGGGGCACCGGCGCCCTCGTCTTTATTGTTGGGCAAAGTGCGGGCCTGGCGCGGCCGGCGCATGCGCGGGGCGCGCTTGCGGCGGGCTTTGGGCGGGCTTTCCTTTTCTTCCGGTGAAGCGCCGGTCTCGCCCCCGGTTTGTGGCTCACTCTTTTGTTCTGTCCCCGTCTGCTTTTGCTCCGCAGTAGGTGCCACGCTGGCGGGTGGAGACGCAATGGCCAGGGGTACATCGCCCGCACCGGGGGGAGGGCTGGCTGCCGGCGCCCCGCCCGCTGCGGGACCGGGCGCGGGTTTGTCCGACATCCCGGACGGCGTTTCCGCGCGGGGTGAAGGTGCAGTTGCAGCCCCGGGCGGTGACGGCGGTTCGACCGGCGCCGCCACCGAATCCCCGTCGCTTTGGGGTGCTTCGCCCGTTGTCACGCCCGAATTGGCGGCTTCCCGCCGCCGCCGGCCACCGCGGCGGCCCCGGCGCCGGCCACTGCGGGATCCGGACTTGCGTTCTTCGATGCCACCGTTTTCGCCCGCGGCGGCCTTGGGTGCGGCACTTTCAACGCCGTTGGGTATGGCGGGTT